>JAITNP010000080.1 GCA_031290455.1 Treponema sp.
GAATCCCTGGCGAGGCGGGCAGAGGAGTTGTTCCGGTCGATTTATCAGGTGGTGGAGCGGTGTCCGTGTAAAACAGGATGTCCTTCGTGTGTGGGTGCAGGTGGGAACAAGGAAGGGACGCGAGGGATGTTGCGGGCGATGAATACATAGTTATCTGGTAATACTATTTGTCTGTGCTAAGGGTAAAGGTTCTATCGAAGCCGCTCTTCCCCTCTCCTCCTGATGTCATTTCGGGATATTGAGAGGCCGCTGATTATCTCGCCCCGATATCAATCGCATTAATTGACATATAGGGTAAAAACGTGCAGTATTCTTACAATGGACAAGCGCATAATATACGTGGACAATTCGGCAACCACTCCAGTTTCGACCAGGGCGCTGGAAGCCATGACGCCTTATTTTACCGAGTGTTTTGGTAATCCTTCATCGGTCTACGGTTATGGACGGGAAGCGAAAAAGGCCCTGGAAGCAGCACGGCAGACCGTGGCCCATGCAATCGGGGCCTTTAATAATGAAGTGTTTTTTACCTCCGGCGGTACCGAGGGAGATAACTGGATCATCCACAGCGTCTGTGAGCAAAACGTCAAAAAGGGTAAGCATATCATTTCCACCCAGATTGAACACAGCGCGGTTTTACACACCCTTGATAAACTCAAAACCCAGGGCTATGAAATAACCTTGCTTGATCCGGATCAAACAGGGCAGATAAGCCCGGAACAGCTTAAAGATGCGTTGCGGGAGGACACGGTACTGGTCAGCATCATGACCGCCAACAACGTGGTGGGAACCCTGCTTCCCATACAAGCGCTGTGCCGTGTTGCCCATGAGAGGAATGTGCTCTTTCACACTGACGCGGTTCAAGCGGTTGCCCATATCCCCCTCAATGTCCGGGACCTGGGGGTTGACTTCCTCACCCTGTCTGCCCACAAGTTCCATGGTCCCAAGGGGGTGGGGGCCTTGTTTGCCCGGATACCCCTGGTCCCGGTTCCCTTTATCCACGGGGGAGGCCAGGAAAAGGGCCGGCGATCCGGTACTGAAAACGTGGCCGCTATTGTGGGCATGGCCGCCGCTTTGGAGGAAGGGGTTCGCCTCCTTGATGAACAGCGTGAAAAGCTTACCCCGTTGCGGGATAAGCTCATAGCCGGGGTCCTGGGGATTCCTGGCGCACACCTGAGCGGTGATCCGGTGATTCGGCTGCCCGGTCTTGCTTCTTTCGTGTTCGAGGGCCTGGAAGGTCAGAATCTGATAATGAACCTTGATGAGGCCGGTATTTGCGCCAGCGCCGGTTCCGCCTGTTCTGCAGGGGGCATGGATGCACCCCATGTGCTTATCGCCATGGGGTACACTGCAAAACTCGCCAGAGGCGCGCTGCGACTTTCTCTGAGCCTGTATAATACGGAACAGGAAATCGACTGCATCCTTGATCGGCTGCCAGGGATCGTGGGAACCCTGCGGGTAAAAGGTCGTTAGCTGCAATGCTGACCGGATTTCACGCCATAGAAGAACTGATTAAGTCGGGAAAGGCCACGGGTCCCCTCTTGGTAGCAAAGGCAGGCCCTCGGGCACGGGAGATTCTGGCCCTCGCAGTGGAACACAAGGTCCGGGTTGACCGGGTGGGTACCCACGACCTTGACAAGCTGGCGCCGGATCACCGGGGGATTGCCCTCCAGGTTGCAGATCCGGGACTGGGCAATGAGCTCACCCTGGAGGGATTCATAGCGGACCTGGGGGATAGACGGGATGTTCTCGCGGTAATCCTCGATGAAATCACGGACCCCCACAACTACGGAGCCATCCTTCGTTCCTGCGACCAGTTCGGCGTGGACCTGGTGCTGACCCGGAACCGGCGTATTGCCAAACACGCGGAGGTTATCTCCAAGACCTCTGCCGGGGCAGTCTCCTGGGTTCCGGTCGCGGAAGTAGCCAACCTGCCCCGGGCAATACAGGACCTCAAGGACGTGGGCTTCTGGATCTACGGCGCCGACATGACCGGGGACCCGGTATATACCAAGGACCTCACGGGCCGCGCCGCCCTCATCCTGGGAGGAGAAGGAACCGGTATCTCCCGGCTCCTCCGGGAACACTGCGACGCGCTGCTGGGCATCCCTTCCAAGGGCAGAATCGACTCCCTCAATGTCTCGGTGGCTGCCGGGGTTTTGTGTTACGAGGTGATGCGGCAACGGGAACTAAGGAGGAATGAGGAGAGAAAGAGACTCCTTTGAGCTGTTTTCAAAATGTTTGTTCTATCGTCGGAATACGATCCGATAAGCCATGATTATCAGGTATCCCGTATGAGCCGTAAGCTCCAATGGTCATAGCCATCGGGCTTGGGGGAACAGACTAACGCGATTAACCGCGCCTTCCCCTGTATTGCAAATGGCGGACGTCCCCTCGGTGAGCAAGCCCGTTTTCGTTTCTGGGCGCTGTGTCTCCCGGTGTTGATAATACGGTTCAGATGTTTCCGTTCTTCATCCGTCAGTGTTACCCGATATTTAATTTCCCTCCCTAGTTGGATTCTATGACCATGAGCTTATCATACTTATTCACCTTTTCATAGATGACTGGGTACTAGCAGTCTGTTAGGCTTCTCCGTGAATTCAACTTGATTTTCAGATTTTTTGGCCAATTCGGCCCGTTTGGGAGGCAAAACCTCCCCAAAATAGGCGGTTTTACCCGCTATTCCACCCCAATTGTCCTCAGTTCACCGCAAGGGGCATACATCCCCCGGGACAGCTTACAGCATTTCTTGAAGTTATACGCCAGGGTTACCGGTTTCCATTCGGTGTTCACTTTCACAAGCCCTCGTAACAAAAATTGCCTGAAACCCATTACCTGTTTTATAATCCCCAATACCGGCTCCACCGTTTCTTTCCGCTTCTGCTATAACGCTTTTCCTTCAGCCCTTTTCAACCGGTACCTTCTCTTTAACCGTCGCCTCGGCCCCCACCGCTTCAGGTTCACCTTTCTTCTCAAGGTCTTTCACGTTCCGGTGATGCCCCTGTTTTTCCACCGCGCAATTCACAATCGGTCCCGGCGCTATCGTTTCGCCCGGTTCAGTCACCACTTCCTGCTCAACCCCTTTCACCGCATCCTCACTGAAAAATCCCGCATCGGCGCTTGCCGTATCAACCTTCTCTCGTATCCCAGGCTCTGACGTAACCGTATTCACTATTGCAACAAGCTCCTGGTTGTCATTCCCCCGATTCGTTACCTAGCTGCCCAGTATCAATCTGCTCCCCTCGGTATCCACCGCCGCCTGCGCGTTGACTGCTCAAAATGCTGCCCGTTTCCCGCTTTCATAATCCGGCTTTCAGGACCCGTAAAGTTATACTGGTATTTCTCAAGCGGTTTTCCTTTCCCCCCGCCTTTCCCGCCTTCGTTTTTCGATTTGCCGGCTTTCTCCCGCTCTTTTTCTTCTTTCTCCCGCTTCGCCTTTTCAAACCGCTCTTCCATCACGCGCTTCCTCTCTTCCAGTTTCGCTTTCCGCTCTTCCCTCAACGCTATCTCTTCCGGTATTTTCAAGCTCTCCTCAAACGGCGTATTATCCGCCCGCGTAATAAGCCCTTCTTTTGCTTCCCAAACAACTCAAACAGTTTATCATCTGCCCCGCTTTTCCCCCGCTTTGCAAGGATTTTTTAGCGGTACCCTTAATGGAAAAGCCAGTGGTAGCTACAAATTTTTGAACCGGAACACCGAGCGCCTTTAATTGCTTCGCTGTTTTCAGCTTGCCTCGTTTTTCAGCCTCAAGCGCCACCTTTTCCGAATAGGTTACTTTGGTTTGTTGCCCCCCTCCTGCCACCCGTACCCTGCCTGCGATCTCAAGGTTTTCGTGAATTTCCGCCTCAATG
>JAITNP010000086.1 GCA_031290455.1 Treponema sp.
CGGTTAATTCCTGAGCTGCTGGCCCTCCCGTGCTGCTGCTCCATGCCCCTTCCTCCGCCGTCCCGGCGGCGGGGCATGTCGCCGCCGCAGCTACGCCTAGCTTGCTGGGCCTGGATTTATAAACTGGGGCGGAGGAGGCGGAAACCAAGGTTGTGGTAGCGATTAGACGCCGTGTTGTAGCCCCGGCACGCCGAACGCAGGTACTGGCCATCATTGGGCCAGCTCCCGCCGCGTAACACGCGGCCCGAGCCCGAGGACGCGCCCATAGGGTCCGTCTGAGAACCACTACCGTAATTTCCATACCAGTCCCAGCACCACTCCCACACATTCCCGTGCATGTCGTACAAGCCCCACACATTCGCCGCAAAACTTCCTACCGGCGCAGTATTTACATAGCCATCCCGTATATTGACGATAGCCCCATCAGGATACTGCTCTTTTGCGGTCAAATCCATAACATTCGCTTTTCCCGCCAGCGATTCCGCTGCAGCTCCGCTATTATACGCCGTTGTTGTTCCCGCTCGGCAGGCGTATTCCCATTCAGCCTCCGTGGGCAGCCGGTATCCATTCGTGTTCCGGTTCCAGGTTACGCTCCGGCTGTCTCCTGATCCGCTTATGGTATATGCAGGGGTCAACCCTTCCTTTATGCTCCGCTTGTTGCAGTATTCCACCGCGTCAAACCAGCTTACCATTTCCACCGGGAGATTAGCCCCTTTGAAAGCGCTGGGGTTGGTCCCCATCACGTCCTGATATTCCTTTTGGCTTACCTCATACTTCCCCATATAAAAGCCGCTCACCGTTACCTGATGCTGCGGCCCTTCATCACCAAACCTCCCCGCTTCATTCGCCGGACTCCCCATCGTAAAGGTTCCGCCGTTGATCCGCACAAAACCGTCGGGGACCGGGCGCTGTACTACCGCCGCCGCGGTCTGGCCCTGCCGTACCAGTACCGTCGGAGCGCGGAAAACCGCGCCCCCTTCCGCACGGACCGATACTTCCGTAGTGCCGGTGCTGACGTTTTGGATTGCTACGCTGCCCCCGGCTTTTATCTGCACACCGGTACTCGCCCCGTCGATGTATACCACCCCGGCTATGTCGGAGCTGACCCGGACCGTTCCGGTTTCAGCGGCGGCGACGGCCGGTTTGGGCGGTTCCGTCCGGGGCGGTGGAGATTCGGGGACGGTCTGGTCGGTTTGCCCCCCAGGGCGGCCGCTCAGGTAGGCCAGGCCGCCGAACTGGTCGTATACCGCGGGACGCTGGGCGTCGCCGCTGGCGGTCCGTACATCGGCGTGGGTACGCCGGAAGATCTCCCGCACTTCCAGACCCGGGGCCTTGAGGTTCTTGAGGAGCTGGCCGGTAAAAAGGCCGTTTCTGCCGGTCCCATCCGCGGCGGTACTCCCCGCGCTGGTGGCGTAGACGATGATGCTGTCCGCAGGCTGGTTTCCTATCACCTGGAGGCCCCGGCTGCCGCTCCGCTTCCAGCTAAAAGGATTGTCCCGGCAGGCGTCCAGCACCACGATGTTCAGCTCGTTCCTGGCCAGGTTGAGTTCGTCCAGCATGGCCTGAACGGACACAGCCCGGTCCCGCAAATAGGACTCGCTCCGGATGTCGGCGTCCACTGGTATCAGATAGTTTTCGCCGCCGGACTGAACGCCGTGGCCGGCGTAAAAGAAAAAGCCGTAGCTCTTGGGGGAAAGGGAGAGGCGGTTTTTAAGCCGTTCCATGGCCTCCTCCATCTGCACCCGGTCCCCATTCAGCACCGCGTCCACGGTAAAGCCCAGCCCTTCCAGGGCCGCCTTCATGTCGTTGGCATCGTTCACCGGGTTATTCAACCGGGTAACCGCGGTATACGCCCCGTTCCCGATGACCAGGGCATACTTTTGCTGGGCGTCCAGCGCTGCGGGAAGCAGCAGCATGAAGGCCGCCAGAACCAGGAAAAGTATCCGCGGTGTTGTTCGCGGCTCAATGATAACCCCACCCTTCATATTTCCCTCCTCCTCCCCTCGTTTGACCGCTATGGTTCTACGGTTTGACATACATGATAAAATTATATATACCTGCTATTATACAAAATTTCATTGCCATACACAAGATGGTATCGTAAGATACGGTGCATAGGCAGGTAAAAGGCGGTCATGAAAATACTCTGTATATCCGACCAAATCGATCCCCTGGTTTATACCAATAGCATCAGGGACCGTTTTAGAGATATTGATGTAGTCCTCAGCGCCGGGGATCTTCCCTTGGATTATCTGGAATTTATCGTGTCAAGCCTCAACAAGCCCTTGCTCTTTGTGTTCGGCAATCATCATGTTGAGGAATATTGCTTTGTTACTATGCGGGAACAGCCCCTGGACCGTGGCTCCGGGGCTTTGCATATCGGGTCAAAGGTACGGGTCGAGGAAGGGCTTATCATCGCGGGACTCGGTGGTTCCATGCGGTATAATAATGGGGAGAATCAGTACACCGATTTCCAGATGTACCTGGAAATGTGCAAGCTCCTCCCCGGCATCCTCTGTAACCGGCTCCTGCGGGGGCGTTTCCCGGATATACTCCTGACCCATGCCTCGCCCAAGGGCATCCATGATAAGCCGGATAAGTGCCATTGGGGATTTAAGGCCTTTTGCTGGTTCATGCGGGTCTTCAAGCCTAAATACCTGATTCATGGGCACATGCATCTCTATGATTTAGCGGATGTACGCATGACCCGGTACTATGATACCCTGGTGATCAATGCATACAACCATTATGTTATTGATACCGAGGAGCGGCAATGAGTATCCATAGACTGCAAGCCGCAGAGGATTTTACCAAGGCCCGGAGCAAAGCGGTTCTGTCTCAGGTTCAGCATTTTCTCAATGCCGATAAGGATAATCTCCTCTCCTTTAATGATGTCAAGGAAATAGTAAAGCCGAAACACGAGGTCTACCAGGGTATGCAGGTGGTGCCTATCAAGCTGATTGTCGGCAGTGAGGGCCGGTACCGGGACTTTAACAAGTACTTTCTTCCCCGGGCGGAACACCTGCGGACCCGGTGGGAACGGATTGATCAGGCCCGGCTGGAAGATATTATCCTCCCCCCCATTCAGCTCTATGAGATTGGGGGGGCCTACTTTGTCCGGGATGGCAACCACCGGGTATCGGTGGCCCGGACCCAGGGAGCCGAGGCCATTGACGCGGAGGTAACGAGCCTTGCCAGCGAGATTACCATCACCCCCTCCATGACCACCGATGAACTGCGGGGCAAGGTCATCCACTATGAAAAAGTCATCTTCTATGAGAAAACCAATTTCGGCAAACTCACCGGTGACGATGATTTGGATTTCAGCACCCCGGGCCAGTACGATGTCATTTACAATCACATTCTGGTGCATAAATATTATCTCAATCAGCATATTGCAGGGGAGCTTCTCTTTTCCGGCGCCCTCTTTTCCTGGTACAACAATGTTTATGCCCCAATCATCCAAATCATCAAGGCAGAATGGATCCAGCTTGATTTCCCCGGTAACACCCCGAGCGATCTCTATATCTGGATCGTCAAGCATTGGGATTTTCTCAAGAACACCTATGATGAGGATGCCTATTCCATGGTCGATGCGGCCCGGGATTTTTCCGAAAAATACGGCAAAAATCAGGGGAATTTTTTCCGTTTTCTGGGCGCCCTCGTGGATCAATTCGTCAATTTTGGAAAGTAACAGAAGGAGCGTAGGTTATGGCTGTTTTGTCGATTCAATCTCATGTGGTATACGGGTATGCGGGGAATACCGCCGCGGTTTTTCCCCTACAGCGGCTGGGCCGAGAGGTCTGGGCGGTCAATACGGTGGAATTCTCCAATCATACCGGCTATGGTGCATGGCAAGGCCAGGTGTTGGGCGCCGGCTTGGTACAAGACCTGGTTCAGGGCCTGGAAGAACGGGGGGTCTTGCAGCATTGCGAGGCCGTCCTTTCGGGGTACCTGGGGGATGCCGAGGTGGGGCAGGCGATCATGGAGGCGGTGCGCCGGGTCAAGCACCTACGGCCCGGGGCCCTGTACTGCTGCGATCCCGTGATGGGGGATGTGGGCCGGGGATTTTATGTAAAACCGGGAATCCCCGAAATCTTTAAACAGGAAGTCGTCGCCCTGGCGGACATCGTAACCCCTAACCAGTTTGAGCTGGAGGCCCTCACCGGCCTGGACACGGGGACCCTGGAAAACGCCCGCAGGGCCATTGATCTGCTCCATGCCACGGGGCCGAAGGTCGTGCTGGTTACAAGCTTCAGGGGAAACGACCGGCAGGATGCGCATATCGATATGCTCGTATCCGATGGTTCCCAGGTGTACCGGAGCCGTACCCCGGAACTACCTTTTGATATGGGTATGGCCGGTTCCGGGGACCTTACCACCTCGATATTCCTCTCCCACTACCTTGAGACCGGTGATATTCAGCGGACTTTGGAACTGACCACCGCCTCGGTATACGGCATCATGAAGGCGACCTTTGACGCGCAAAGCCGGGAACTGTACATCATTCATGCCCAGAACGAGTTGGTTGCGCCCTCGTCGTTATTTGAGGTGGTCTGTTGGTAATTGTACGTGAATCCACGGGGAACTCCTCAAGAAGCATATAGAAATGAAGCCCTCTACCGGCGTTTTAAGGATTTCATTGCCCTTGAAACGGATCGGTATGCCCTGCTGACATCCCTGCTGGACGCATTATCGGTACACTACTCGGTGGTTACTATTGCCGGGAACCGCCACTTCTTTGTATGCCCCGAATCCCTTGCAGGGGGATTCCTGGGATTCCCCCTGGCGGGCCAAACCTCAATCATCCTGGTTGCCCATTACGACCGGGTACCCGGTAGTCCTGGTGCGAACGACAACAGCGCCGCGGTATTCGAGCTGATAGAAGCGGCCCTGAAGCTGCGGGAGGAACCTTCCCGGCACTGGCTTATCATTTTTACGGATAAAGAAGAAATCCTCCGGGGGGAAGGTATCCGGGATCAGGGGTCCTATACCTTGGCAAAGGGGCTGCGGGACGCCGGTTTTAGCGCCGCCCAGGTCTTCATCTTCGATGCCTGCGGAACCGGGGATACGCTGATTATTTCAAAAACCGCGGATCATTTGATGAAATATGAAGCGGGACCAGGCATTACCCGTACCAAGCACCTGGTACAGCAGCTCCGCACCAAGGCCCTCGAAACGGCACGGTGTCTTGATATGGACCGGGTCCTTCTCGTTCCCACCCCCTTTTCCGATGACGCCGGCTTCTTCAGGGCCGGCATAGCGGCGCAAACCATTACCATGCTGCCTGCGGAAGAAGCCGCCGCCCTCGGCTCACTCCTGCGGAACAAGCCGGACTTTGCCGATGCCCTGCTCTGCCGGGAAGTCCATGACACCCATGACACCCTTTTAATCCCCGAAACCTGGCGGTATCTCAATGGACCTCAAGACAGCTATCTCCGCCTGACCCCGCAATACTTTTCCCGGGTGGTACGCTTCGCCTGTGCGCTCTGCGGGGGAGGGCTGTAAACTCGTTGGAGGTGATCCAGAACGTATGCTGGGCTCGTAGATGACAAAAAGGGGCGGAAAGAGATAGTATAGAAAAATGAAAAATAGTGTTTTACTCCAATCCCCCCTGCTCGCGGCAAAAATGAGCAATATGAATGAACGGAGGATCCTATGGGAACCGTATATGCGGAAATTACCCTGAAAAACGGAGATGATGTATCAGACGCCCGTCGTGGGCGTATTAAGGAACAGGAAGTGCGGCAGGTGAGCGTCATGGCAATGGTGGATACCGGCGCCGGGACCCTGGTCATTGACGAGGCAACCTGCCAACAGCTCGGCCTGGGGATAAAAGGCTTGCGCCGTTCTAGCCTTGCGGATAATTCCAAAACAATCTGCAAGATGACTATGCCGGTAGAAGTCCACTGGAAAGACCGCAACACCTTCTGCGAGGCGATGGTGTTACCCGATGCGGTTACGGTGCTCCTCGGCGCTATTCCCCTTGAGGGCATGGATCTCATGGTAAACCCCGTGGCCGGGGAACTGGTAGGCGCCCACGGGGACGAGCCGCTGGGTATGATTGTCTAGGAGCACAGGCACGGTAAGGGGGAAGCCATGCGGCGGCGCTTTGGAGACGGGGTGTTTGAGGGGCGCGATGAGTGAAGGTGGAGGAATGGGGATGAAGGGTAAATCGGTCTTATCAAAAGCGGCTCTATTTGCTATGATAGCAGTAAGAGGTATTGATGCAAACAGAAGAAATGGTATTTCGCCGCCAGCTTACTTACAAAGCAAAAGAACTGCGTTTGGTTGGGCGTTTTGCTCAATCTACAAAGACGTGCAGTTCATGTGGTCATGTTAAGCATGATGTAACGCTCAAGGATCGTATTTACGTCTGTCCCGATTGCGGCCTGGAAATAGACGGTGATTTGAACACGGCGATAAATATTTCCCCGGTGGACTACACCGGTTCCGGACGTGGACAAGAAAGCGCTGGTAAGGACTACCGTTGATACGGTGGCGCTTGCGAAACTATGCTTGGATGAAGCGTCAAGTGGACTTCAATTTGCGTAAGCAGACTTGTATAAGTTCCACATAGCAGGATGCATGTACGATATTGAAACATTATATGAAGCGGACAGTGTGGCCCATGCAATCACCCTGCTGCAAGAGCATAGGGATGCGTTGATCCTTGCGGGGGGAAGTGATCTGTTGATTCAAATCCGGGAAGGACGGCTCGCGGGCTGCGTCCTGGTGAGTATCCAGAAACTGGACGAACTGCGGGGTATCTCCATGGACCGGGAAGGGACCATCCGCATCGGGGCACTCACGAGTTTTTCTCATATTACCAGGGACCCAATTATCCACCAGTATCTCGGGGTACTCGGCGAGGCGGTTGACATGATCGGCGGGCCGCAGATCCGGAACATCGGTACCATCGGCGGGAATGTCTGTAACGGGGTAAGCTCGGCGGACAGCGCCTCAACCCTCATGGCCTACGACGCGGTCATGGAGTATGCAGGCCCCCAGGGAATACGCTCCGTGCCCATAGAAGACCACTATGTGCAGGGGGGGAAGACGGCGCTTACCCATGATGAACTCCTCACCGCGATACGCATACCGCAAGAATGCTATGAACACTGTTACGGGCATTACATAAAGTATGCCATGCGGAACGCGATGGACATTGCGATCCTGGGCTGTTCGGTGAATGTCCGGATTACCCAGGATAAAAAGCGGATTGAACGGATGCGGATTGCTTATGGGGTGGCTGGTCCCGTGCCCATGCGCTCCTCAAGCGCGGAGGCGGCGGTGAAGGGGCAGCGGATATGTGAGAAAACCATAGACCTGGCAGGTAAGGCCGCGCTTCATGATATGCATCCCCGTTCAAGCTGGCGGGCGAGTAAAGAGTTGCGGCTGCACCTTATCGAGGAACTGGCCAAACGGGCGTTACGGCGTTCCATTGAGATTGCAGGAGGGACGGTATGAGTCAGGTTCAACGGGCCTTGGTACGTTGTGTCATAAATGGGAAACCACGGGAAACCATGGTGGATGTACGGGCCTCTCTGACAGACCTGCTCCGTAATGAGTACCGGCTGACCAGTGTCAAAAAAGGCTGCGAAGTAGGGGAATGTGGGGCCTGTACGGTACTCATCAATGGGGAATCCTTCAATTCCTGTATCTACCTTGCGGTATGGGCCGAGGGGAAGGAAATCCTCACCATTGAAGGCCTTACCGGAGAAACCGGGGAACTTTCTGACGTACAACGGGCCTTTGTCGAGGAGGGGGCCATCCAGTGCGGGTTCTGTACCCCGGGGTTTCTTTTGGCCGCCCATGAGATAGCCGAAAGCGGTAAAACCTATACCGATGATGAGCTGCGGAAATTGCTCTCCGGGCACCTCTGCCGCTGTACGGGGTATGAAAATATTTTACGGGCAGTGCGGAAAGTAACAGTTAAGCCGTCCCGTTCTTCCCCCCTATCATGATTATTCTGATACTTTCATTTGCATGTTTTGAAAGCAAACGGATTATCAGCAGGTTATCGCAATCATGTCAAACCAGGAGAAGATCGGTATTAATGTTGCGATTGACTCGCTCGACATTCGGGAAATCGCCCGGGAATCTGAAGGGGCGCTTGAAATCAATAAGGAGTAAGGAAGTTATTCATGAGCGCAAGAATCTGGAAACGGCCCCCAAGATATCTCGCCCAGGGGATGCACGAGATGTCCACCGGGATGGATCAGATCACTGTTACGGTAAACCGGGTGGACACCATCTAGCAAGGAAAACAAGGAAAACATTGCCATTCTGGTCAAGGAAGTGGCGAGATTTAAGGTGGAAGCGGGATGATCCGGGGGGCTTTTATGATTGACGTATATCGTTATCTTGTATATCTTTAATATACATCAATTGATTATGGAGTAATATGATAAAGCAATTTTCCCTTGGTGTGTCCCTCTTGGTTTTGGTGGTGTTGTTTTTTTCCTGTCCCACAGAGGTAAAGGAGGACACGGTTATTACGATACAAGCCATAAGCCTCAACAGGCCCGCGACCGGCCAGATGCCGGTTACCCAGATACAGCCAACAGAGCAATACACCGGTACGGTAAGCTGGCAGGACGGTGCTGGTCATACACCCAATCAATTTAGTGCAGACACGGGATACACGGCGATCATAACACTCACCCCTCAGTCCGGTTATACCTTGGACGGCGTAGCGGCGAACTTCTTTACGGTAAACGGAGCGACGAAAACGACAAATAGCGCTCAGAGCGGAGTTGTAACAGCGGTCTTTCCGGCAACCGGTGAAACCGGATTTTATGTCATTAATTTCAGAACTGATCGCTACGATTCTATCAACGCGAAACTGCTGGTGGAAGGTGCGAATTGTATGATCTACGCCGAACTGGATTCATCGGGAAACCCGACGGTTACCGAATTGGTTGCCCAGGGAATCGCGGATGAATACGACAACTATATCCACACGCAAATAACCGGCGCCTTTGGACAAGTCACACACATGACCGCTCAAGAGAAGGTAACGCTCCTCCTGGTGGACGTTCAGGATTTCTATGCGGAACGGGGAACGTATACGGCGGGTTTTTTTGATCCCACCGATATGTACGATAAGTCCATGTATCCGATGTCGAATGAGCGGGATATGCTCTATATTGATACCAATCCGGGATTTAACAATATGTCCGCGGCTTATGACACGGTAGCCCATGAATTACAGCACCTTATCAATTTTTCCAATATCAACGTGGTCAATGGGGGAAAAGAGCTAGACCTTTGGATAAACGAAGGGCTTTCTACTGCCGCCGAATATATCTATAACCGCAGTGATGATCCTTATACGTATGTCAACTTTTTTAATAGAGACCCTTACCACACGATAGCAATGGGGAATAACTTTTTTGTCTGGCACGGAGTGTGGGAAAACGGAATCTTTGAAAATAATACAGGAGAGCCAGTCTATGACACCATTAGCAATTACGCCACAGCATACCTCTTCTTCCAGTGGCTCCGTATTCACGCCGACAACGACCAGCTTATTTACAAGGACATTATCAGCGCGGGCGCGGCGGGAACCACCGATTACCGCTCGGTAACGGGGACGGTGCAGTCTCATATAGCGGGTATGGGTCTCACTTTCGATACCGATTGGGAGAAGTTGATAAGAACGTGGCTGCTGGCGAACGCGGTTCAGAGTTCTACCGGCGTTACGGGGTACAAGGGGAAAATCGGTGAAATATCGAAAGGGAAAATACCCAAATTAATCATAACGTATTTGGCTGACAAGGCGGATTCCAAATGGAACTATTTCTTCCCCGGCGAAGGTGTATACAGCGGTCCCATGACGACCGGTTCCTATACCCCGCCTTCGGGAAGCGGCTCCCATATCAGGTATGTGGGGGTTAATCCTACTAGTGGTTCCATTGATGACAACGCGGCAGGCGGCTACACGGGTAGTCTCTTACTCACCTTTAACGGCAATTCGAATAATACGATTGCTGACTCTGCCGGATACGTCTATGGTTACTCTTATGAAGCCGGCTATCTTGCCGGAAGCGGGACGCCGGCGGCAAAGATAGGCAGCATGAGGGCGCTTTCCCGTACCGCCGCTACGGAAACCGCGCCCTATACGCCTCCCGCAGCGCAGAAGATGGACACGGACTTTATACAAAAAAGACTGAACGGAGCGCGGAACAGTCAGACAATAGTATTGCCGCCGGACTGGAACCCTCATGGGTTTGTTGAATTTCTGGGACAATAGGGTATGCCGATCATCATAGTGCTGTGCGGTATGCTCTTTACCACGCCGCTCTGGTCATTGGGCAATCAGGACAGGCAGGCGCCGCAGGAAACCCTTGCGGCGCCTGCGGACCCCGTTCAAGCCGCACCGCCTGGGGAGCTCATCCGTGTTCACGGCAGGGTGCGGCTGGTGGGCAGTATGCCCCTGCCCGGTCTGGTCATTTCCGATGCGGACAACCATGACTGGTATCTGGAACAGGCCGACAGAGCCTTAGTCGCCCCCTATGAACAGCGCATCCTCACCGTCGAGGGCCGGGCAGAATACCAGGACCTGATCCTGGCCAATGGTGAAAAAATCGGCGTCCGCGGGTTTTTAAGGGATATTAGGATAAT
>JAITNP010000153.1 GCA_031290455.1 Treponema sp.
ACGATGAAAACAAAATCGGAAGATGAAACATACAATAGACTTTTAGGAACCTTGCGCGAGAACCTGCGCACATTGACGGAAAAGATACAGCCGAAAGTGTATGAATATGGTTTTTTGAAGAATTAAGGAAAGGAGAAATGGAAATTTATTGCATACCGCAGTTGAAGTTGGTGGCTTAAATTCAGCAAGTGCAGTAGTGAATAAGGCGCTTGAAGAGTTTTTCTCCATCTATTTCTCGGTAAGCGTCGTGGTTGCGTCCCAGTCATCAAGAGGCGGTGCTTTGAGGTAGCCGTCGATGCGCTCAAGGTAGAGGGTAGAAAGATAATCTTGTGCATTAATCGCCAGGGCGTTGGAAAAATACTGCCGGGCGGTTTCCCATTCCCGCATGGTGTAGAGTTTAAGTCCTTTGTTGTACTGATCCAGCAGTTTCCGGTTGAGCAGCAGTGATGCCGGACTATTCGAGGCGTCCGGGTCATCGGTGTAAGCAGCATAAACCGCGTACAACCCGACAGGCTTATTTTTTCCCTTGACCCGGACACTGTCAACCTTTCTAAAGAGGAATATATCCTTGGCCGCTTCGTACATATTTTCCGACACGATAATCGGATACCCGTAGTATTTGGTGATGCTTTCCAGCCGCGAGGCGAGGTTGACCGTATCCCCAATGACGGTATATTCCTGTTTATCATGGAAGCCGATATTCCCCACCACACAATCACCGTAGTTGATACCGATTCCCATGGCAAAACCGGATTCGGGGAGGGTTATGCCCGAAGTATCCAGCTTGGCCAGGGCCGTCATCATTTTGATGGCAGCGCGGATGGCGCAGACCGGCGCATCGGGCAGGGTCTTAGGGGCGCCAAAGATCGCCATAATCGCATCACCGATGAACTTATCGATATGCCCGCCTTCAGCGATAATTTCATTACCCATGAGGGAAAAGTAGGCATTTAAAAACGTTACAATCGCATGGGCATTGCTATTTTCCGATATTTTGGTAAAATTCCTGATGTCCACAAAGAGTACTACCACGTTACGAGTTTCCCCTTGGGTCGTGGCAGTGGACGATCTATTAATGATCTCATCCATCACGTCGATAGGCACGTAACGGGCAAAGGCAGCTCGCGTTTTTGTCTGTAATTCCTCCAGTTGCTTGAGGGAAAGGGCGTTTGCGAGAATGGGCGCTGCTGCCGCCAGGAATATATTAAGATTTTCCACAATCACCGGAGAAAAATATTCTTTAATTGAATTGGCGATATGTACCGTCGCGAATTGTTCCCCGGCTATCGAAAGGGGCACCGTTAGGTAGGATTCGATCCGTTTTATTTTTGTTCCCGAAGGTACAAAATCCACGGCCTGTTTTGAGAGAATCTTAAAGTCCGGGAAGAGGGTAAAAAAATCGGCGATGGTAATGGCGGTAAAGTCATGGGCAATCGCGGCGGTGTACCCGGCGTTATTTACCGTGTACACAAAGAGTGCATTGCCGGTGCTCTTTATCATGATTGAGGCAATTTCAGCTTCACATATATAGGTTAATAATTCAAAAACCCCCTTGACAATATCGTTCAAGGACGCAAGTTTGCTTGACAGTTCCGCCAGCATACCGATGATGGTCATTTGAAAGAGTTTATTATCCAAAAGGTTGTTGACCATCTCAATAAGGGCATCATCATTGATCCGTTTTCCTTCTTTCTCAATCGCAACATAATCAATGTCCCGGGATTCCCCAAGCAGGGCCTCAATGTACGTTTGCAGTTCAGTAAAATTGACGGGGAATTTTTCGACGTAGCAATCCGCCCCTGCCTGCACTCCCCAGAACCGGTCCTTGGTTTCACCTAAGGCAGTAAACATGATGATGGGAATATCCTTGGTATGCTTCCGTGATTTTAAAAGCCGGGTTGCCTGATACCCCTTAAAAAGGGGCATTTCCACGTCGGTGATAATAAGATGGGGAAGGAATTGATACACCTGCTTGATTCCCTCAAACCCGTTTACCGCACGCTGGGCATGGTATCCTGCTTCTTGCAGAAATTCCATGGCTATGTCCGCGAATATGTCGGAATCTTCAAAGAGCAGAATCCGTTTTTCACTCATGTGCCACTCCAATAAGATCCCTAACCGCCGTAATCAGGTTGTGGTTATTAAAAGAATTTTTAATGATATAACGGTTGGCCCCCAGCATTATCGCCCGGTGCTGATCCGCTTCACTGGATTTTGATGAAATGACGATGATCGGAATCGTGGCAAGATCATCGTTTTTCCGTATATTTTCTGTAAGCATAAACCCATCCATTTGTGGCATATTAATATCAGTACAAATTAAATCATACCGTATGTTTTTCGCCGCCACAAGCGCTTCAGCGCCATCCGCTGCAGTATCTACTTTATAGCCTTCCGCCTGGAGTATATCCCGTTCAATTTCCCGGGTGGGGAGAGAATCGTCAACAATCAGAATGGTCTTCCGTGTTTTTTCGTATTCAATGTGACGCTTTTTCATGTCAATGGATTTGGTACGTTTTGCCATTTTAATGAGGGTCGGTATGTGGAGTACCGGTACCATCTCGTAGTCTTCGCTGAGTACCACCCCGGAAAAAATCGAGATGCTTCCCATGAACCGAGGCATGGATTTGAGAATAACCGAGCGCATGTTGCTGATACGGTCGATAGCAAGGGCGATGGTTTCATCGTAGGCCTGAATGAGGACGACAAAGAGTGTTTCCCATTCCTGGTGCTGCGTCACCGATTGAATGCGTAGTATCTGGTTAAGGTAGTAGAGCTTGATGATGCGGTTATTAAATTTGATCCCCGGATGGTCAACCACGATGATGATGTCTTCCCGGTTGACCAGCAGAATGGTATGCACAAAGTTGGCAGGAATGATAAATTGCATTTCTCCGCACTTAATGGGAAAACCAATGAGGGACGCAATCGAGAGGGGGGCTAGAATGGTAAAGGTGGTTCCCATACCATCAACGCTTTCCACCAGGATACTTCCCTTGATGTGTTCGATACTGTTGCGCACCACGTCCATGCCGACTCCCCGGCCTGAAAGATTATTGACCGTCGAGGATGTGCTGAACCCGCTGCGGAAGATATAGTTCATCAGTTCTTCCCGGGTGAGCCGTGCCGCGTCTTCAGACGGTATGAATCCCCGTTCAACGATTTTTTCCCGGATCCCTTCAATGGCGATACCCTGCCCGTCATCACTGATAATAATCTTCATGTTGCCGCTTTCACGGATACAACGGATGCTAAGTTGTCCGGTTTCATTTTTTCCCACTGCTCGCCGGGTTTCAGGGGATTCAATGCCATGGTCAATGGCGTTGCGGACGATATGGATAAATACATCCGACAGGGTTTCAATGATATTCTTGTCGATCTCGTGCTCATCCCCTTCAATGTGGAGGTGCGCTTTTTTACCCAGTTCCGCGGCTATCTCGAATACATACCGGGGGTAGGCGTCCAGGATGGTTGTCAGGGGAAGCATGCGTAGGGAGATGACGCTATCATAGGCGCCTTTGGTATGGTTCCCCACGTCAATTGCATGGTTTTTAACTTTAGAGGCGATTTTTCTAAGCTCTTCTTCAAGTTTACGGAATTCCTTGGGCAGCGGCATATACACGGAGCACTCGGCCATGAGCACCTTCGCACATTGGGTATATAAAGTATGCAGGGTTTCTGTGTCCGCGGCAATATTTTTTGCGGTTATCTCCAGGGATTGCAGGGACGCCATATTCCTGATAATCTCGTTGATTTTGTCGAGGGGTATCCTGATGCTTTCCGATTTTGCGTCTTCTATTTTTTCCCGTTTTGTTTCATGGCGGACATCCTCCGGGGATATACCGGAAGGTCCTTCCTCTGTTTGAACACCCTGCTCCTCCTGAGGCGGTGGTTCCAGTGGTTCTCCGGTTTCCAGGGTTGGTATCTTGAAATCCTCATTTGCCGCCAGGGCGTCCAGTTCTTTTTCAAAGGCTTTGGTTTCAATCCCATCATCTTTTGTTTTTTGTATCATCCCAAGCCCGGCCTTGAGTACATCCAGGGATGCAAGGCTCAGGCGCATGGCATTGTCCGAAAGGGTGATGCGCTGTTCCCTTACCGCGATAAAGACGCTTTCCAGGGCGTGGGCCAGCGCTTCTATCCGGGTAAATTCAAGCATCCGGGCGGATCCCTTGAGGGTATGCAAGGCACGAAGCAAGGTTATCAGATTATCTTCAAGAGAGCCTCCGTCTTTTACATCAAACAACAGGGTTTCAATGGCAGTGATATTTTCTATGCTCTCATCGATAAATTTGCTGATGTATTTTTCTTTATTAATCGCCATTGATTTTATGCATCCCCGCGCTTAATCACCTGCTGCATCCATATCGAATTCGCCATTTAAGGTGAGTTCCAAAGTACACGCGAGTTCCGTGAGCTTTTCGGCAGAGGAAGTAGCGACTTCTGTCGAGTGCAGAAAACTGTTCAGGCCCCGGGATATATCGGAGATAGCGCTGTGTATCTGCTCACTTGACTTTCGTTGTTTTTGAGTCGCAATGGTGATCGTCTGGGCCTGATTCGAGGTGATCTCCGCTCCTGAACGGACCTCCTTAAAGATGTTTTCTAAATTCTTGATGAGTTTATACCCTTCGGCTATCTTATCGGCTCCTTCTTCGCTTGAAATGATCAGGGAGGATGAAGATTCTTGTATTGCTTCAACCTGTTCTTTAATCTGCTTGGTAAGGTTCGCGATATCATCGGCAAGGCGATTCACTTCCCCGGCGACCACCGCGAACCGCTTCCCCGTTTCTCCCGCCCCTGCCGCTTCAAGGGCGGCGTTAAAGGCAATGACCTTGGTCTGATCCGTAATGGTATTGATTACTCGTACAATGTCACGGATTTTCGTTATCTTATACCCTAAGAGCACGATACCGTTAATCACCCCGTCATTCTTCTCTTTGATATCTCCCATTTTTTTGACATTGTTTTCGAGTACCGAGAATCCGGTAATCACATCATCTTCCATTTTTGCCGCAATCGTGGCGACGCTCCCGGTCTTGTCGGCAATGTCCGTTGCAATCTTGGCATTCTCGTTAATGGTGCTGACGATCTCCTCCACACTCGTCGCCTGACTGTTTGCAGTGGTAAATATCTCCTTAGATGACCGGGAAATCTCCGTGGTTAATTCCCTGATAGTAGTTGCGACTTCCTTGGTTTGCATCACCGTCTTTAAGGCCGCGTCAGCGGAGTCTGATATAATATCCGCATCCAGGACACTCCGCAATAACTGCTGAGACTGTTTCAAGATCAGGGCAGTGATTATCCCCCCGATGATAAGGAACACCCCCCGCAATCCATCAGCAACATGGAGAGATCGGTTCAGCATAAACGTCACCGTACCATAGGCTACCATGGCGATAATTCCTGAAAAGAGCGCACAGATACTACTGTACCGTAAGGTCCCAAGCATAATGAATACAAAATAAAAGGATACCTGGAAAGTCACCACCGTGAGGGGAGGCAAAGCACTAAAATGGGATCCGATTATAAAAACCGTATAAGCAATGAGTCCTATATCAAGGATCATGAACAGGTATTTCAGGGAAGAAGGTATCATGGCGTGTTTATGGAGATACCAAAACACCCCGATACTATAGATGAGAAAAACCACGGGGCCGCTATACACAATCGGGGCTGCCCCGTCATATCCGCTCCGGTGGCGTAGAAACGAAATGACCGCTATGCCGATTCCACATAAAACTGCAGAGGATATACGGAAATAATTGATAACCAGTTCACCGTTCCGTTCCTCTTGCCGGATACGGTCCGCCGTTAGTACCATCATGCCTTCCCTTTATTTCGTACGATATTTCTCAGTGGCGTGCTGCAAGCCCGTGGACATCTCGTTCAGGTTATCAGCGATCTTCGATGTTGATGCCGTGGCAATAACAAACTGCCGGACTCCGGCGGATATTTCCTTAAGGGTTTCAAAGATCTGAGCGGAAGCGTATTCCTGCTGTTTGCTTAAATTGGAAATTTGCTGGGACCGGGTCGCCACGTTCTGGGCGTTTTCCACAATATCCTCAAACACCGTTTTCTGTTGGGTCATCCGATCATACCCCCTATCGATCTGTTGTGCCCCGCTGTATGCCGCGTTAATGAGCGACTGGGACGCGGATTGTACCGCTTCAATTTTAAGCCTGATATCCTTGGTCGAATCAACAACATTATCGGCGAAACGCCGGATTTCACTGGCAACCACCGAGAAGCGGGCGCCGCTTTCTCCTGAAGAGGATGCCTCCAGGGATGCGTTAAAGGCAATCAATTTAGTTTGATCCGCGATACCGTCGATTATTTTGATTGCATCATTAATACGACCGATCATATCGGTGAGATTTTTGATTTCGTTGATAATCCTGGTATTCTGGTCCCGGATTTCCTGCATCATCCCCTGATTCGCGTCCCGTAGTTCCGCGCCCTTCTCGCTGAGTTCCTGGGTCTGTTGTGCAATATCCGCAACCTCTTCGGTCTTGGTCGCCATCTGCTCGGAAAGCTGTTTACTGCTTTCCATGGTGCTGACTATTTCGGACACACTGGCCGACTGTTCATTCGCCGTGGTGGTAATCTCCCTGGCTGACGCAGAAAGATCATAGACCGAGGTTGAAACCAAGGTAGAACTTTGCCTGAAGGAATTAAAAACCGAGCGCAGCGATCCGATAAACCCGTTAAAAGCCGCGATTAATTCACCAAATTCGTCCTGTGACCGGACCTCAAGGGTCAGGGATAGATCATTGTTTCTTAAGCAGGTAAATAATGTTTTAAGCTGCTTAACGGATCGACTGATGTCAACCATGCTGAAGATAACCACAAAAAAGGCGAATAGTACCATAATGATGACGAACAGAAGGGACCCGAGGGTATACCTACGGAATACCGATATCCGATGCTCAATCATCTGATCAAGTTGATCCAGTACCGCAAGCGCAAAATCGCAGGTATGGTTGTTGATGACAATACCGCTTTCAGAAATACTCTCAAAGGTGATGGATCGCTCCCCCGCGGCAATCAGCTCCAGGGATTTTAAAAAATTGCTCATCGAGGTATTATACCATTCCCATTGGGATCGTAACTTCGGAGTGATCATCTGGTCTCCTACGGAATTTCTGGTTTCCATCATGGCCGTATTAAAACTCGTGGTAATCCGCAGGTGATCTGAATCCCGTAACAGGGTTGTATAAAGGGCCAACTCCCGTTTATCCTCCTCTGCCATATTCTGTATGCTCATGTCGGTACTTAATCTGCGTGCCCTCGTTTGCAGCGCAAGACGACGATTGGCTGAACGTATCAGGTTCCCAATACGGACAATCCGTACCTGGGTCTCTGGAATTATATTGAGGGCGACATCCGCAAAATAACTACTACTCAGTTCTATATCAATAATCAAAGTTGAGGTGTCGCCGATATACCTTATCATATCGCGCACGATCTGGATAAAGTCTAAGTAGGCGTTCAGCACTGCATCAGTATCAGTATCTTCCCTCGACATCAGCCGGATCCGATTCCACTCCGCTTTTATATTGTCTATTTTAATATGGTCAAGATTATGTTCCGCAAGCTTATCATCAGTAAATTCCAGCACATTCTTATATTTATTGATATCCGCGGCTAAACTGTCCAATATACCCATGATATCCTGTTCAATAGACTCCCGATCACTGGTCTCGTACCCAAGGGATATGCGCAGATGATCTGGTATTGAATTAAAGAGATATTCGATATGCCTGATACAGGCAATCCCATATTGCTCTTTGCGACTGCGGTCGATCCAAATACTGGTATCATTAATGAGCAACCCCAGCATGACCGAAACCGGTACCAGAAATACCACACTGCTGATAATCAGTTTGGTGGAAATTTTCAGTTTTTTAAAAATAAACATCATAATCCCTCCTTAATCATCTCTTTACTTGAATCATCTCCTTACTTGTTTTTCCAGCGCTTGCCGGTAATAATCCGGGGAAAACCCGCCGATACAGGCTTCATAGCATTGATGCTTACCCTGCTCAATGCTTTCAAGGGCTTGTTTTAGGTTATAGGCATACCGGACATGGTTTTCCTTTGCGGTCAGGGAAGTAACCCGGTAAAAGGCAGGCCAGAACGCATTATCTTGCTTTATCGAAGCGTTATAGTAATATTCGGCATCCTGGGGTCTATTTTTATGGTAAAAATATTCCCCGCGGAGAAAATTCGTATAGGCTGAGGTATCGTATTGCTCAATCAATGAAAGAACCGCATCGGCTTGAGAGAAATCTTCCCGGTTAATCAGCGATATAACCGCAATGATGAGTTCGTTGCCCATAGCAGCAATCACCGCAGATTTTTCTCGGGGAAGCTTCGAAGGAAGCAATGCCAGGATTTTTTCGGTTATCAGCACGGCGTTATGCTCATCGGCGATAATCTCCGCAATCCGTTTCGACTCAATGGTGAGTCCGGTCTTCCGGGGCAATGGCTCAGGCTTTTTCCGGGACTGCACAGCGGGAGCAGGAGTCTGCTTGATGACCCGGGGGAGCGTTACCCGTTCCGGTAGCGAGGCGGATTTTTTTTGAAAATAGAAGGCATCCTCGTGGAAACAATTTCCCAGCAGGGGATGATCGACCGCTGCGGTTTCGGATATGCCCATCACCAAGACCCCCCCGGGGATAAGGGCGTTCACCAGAATATCCAGCACCCGCATACGGCTTTCAGGAGCAAAATAGATGAAGGCGTTTCTGAAAAAAATCAGATCGTAGGACTCCGGGGGAAGACCATCCATAATATTATACGGATAAAAATGGACCTTTTTCGGTAAGCTGGGATGCACCATAAGGGTATTCCCCGTGGGGAAAACATAGCGGTCCAGCAGGTTTTGCCATTGGGAACCGTCATCCCGGAAGGCATTCCGGTTGTAGCGCCCCTCCCGCGCCGTCTTAATCACCTCCTTGTTTATGTCAAAGGCATCGAGAATACTGGAAATCGGCGCGGTGGTCCGGTTATAATAATCAACCACCATGGCGATACTGTAGGCTTCGCAGCCAATAGACGTCGCCGCCGAACAGATCCGCACCGGGCGGCCCCGGGTGGACAAGGCGGGCAATAAGTTCCGTAATAACAGATTAAAATGCGCAGGCTCCCTGAAAAAATAGGTTTCATTGACGGTAAGCAGGCGGGCCAAATCGAAAGTTACCTCGGAGGACGCAAAAATATGCTGGTACGCGCCGGGCTTTTCAAAGAAGGATGCCCCCAGGGTCCGGTTCAGATGATCGTGCAGCTTCTCCAGCGCGGTATTCGTTACCTTAATCCCTAAAATCCGTTCAACCTGCTGAGAGAGCTGTTGGGTAACCGGATTGTCGAAGATCTCTTCTGTTTCCATAGTGTCTATAAAATCCTCTATCATATACTCGAAAGCGGCGTGGCTAAGGCAATAAGCCGATAAGGTATGTCCTGCAGAGGCAGGACCATATCAACACACCCGGTTTCCAAGGCCGATTTTGGCATCCCGTAAATCAAAGCGCTTGCTTCGTCTTGGGCGATGGTAATTCCCCCGGCTTTCCGAATTGCCACGGTCCCCTCGGCGCCGTCGCTTCCCATGCCGGTCAGCACCACCGAAATAACCCCTTGTCCCAGGGCCCGGGCAGCGCTTTTAAAGAGCATATCCGCCGCGGGTTTCTGATTTTGTACGGGTTCGCCGTCTATCAGGGCTAAATGTCCGCCTTGGATGATGAGGTGCTTATCCGTGGGGGCGATATAAATTTTTCCTTTTCGGGGGATGATCTGGTCCTCGGCAAGGCATATCTCCAGGGGGGTGTATTCCCGCATCCAGTGCACGAACCCCTTATCAAACCCTGATGAATTGTGCTGTACCGTGATAACCGGTACGGGGAAATCCGCGGGTAACCCGGAGAATATCTGCATGAGGGCCTTGGGCCCGCCGGTTGACGCGGCAATAACCACTGCCCGAAGGGGATGGGTTTTAATCTTTCCCGCTGCGAGAGGCAGCGTATGTTCAGCGTCAACCCGCTTTCGCTTGATACGGGAAATGCGTTTCAGGGTTTTATAAATGTGGAGGCGTTGCTCCTCATCCATTGAGGGGGTAAATATATCTTTGGAATAGAATTCCAGGGCCCCCTGCACCGTCGCTTCATAGGCTGTTTTCGCGTTACTCTTGACGCTGATGACCACAATCGGGGTCGGCATGTCCTTCATAATCATATGCATCGCCTCAAGTCCCGACATGACCGGCATCTCAATATCCATGGTAATCAGGTCAGGATTAAGGTCATGGGTCTTTTGAATCGCTTCAAGGCCATCCCCTGCCTCGCCGATTACCCTGAACTGTTCATCTCGTTCAAAAAAATCCCGGAGGATGGTCCGCGTCAGAGGACTGTCATCTACAATCAGAACCCGGATCATGGACTGCCTCCGGTTACATCCCGGAGGATGCAGGAGACCAGCGCCTGGGGGTCAATATACGCGGTCATGGTAGTACCGGTGAAGGACACCCCGGTCAGGAAGGGCAGCTTTCCCGGCAACCCCAGGAAGGCCGGGAGCTGCCGGATAGTTTCATCAGGTATATCGATCTCCCGTTCAATGGGGGTGGTCAGGAGCACGATATGACGGACCTCGCCTCCGGCATATCCCCGCAACGCCTCGGTTACCCCCTGAGAACAAGGGAAGGATTTCAAGACGATCCCGTGGGGAGCAGGCACTGCCCCCTTACCGAAGAAATGGGGTATTGAAAAAAAGACATCCCCGACACTGGCTCCTATCAGGGTACCGGAGTTCCCCGGGGCCTGGATAAATTCTGCCACACAACCCATCGGCATACCAAAGGCGATACCCTCAAAAACGAACAAAAAAAACTTCATGCATATCCCTGACCCCGACACCCGGGGGGTCTTAGACCTCAAATTCACTTTTTATCCGGTTCATAATCTCCCGGATGTTGAGTACCAGCACATTGGTATGGCGCCATGCAAAAGAGGATTCAATCACTTCGGTCGTATCACGGGTTTCGGAACCTTGTTCAACCTTCAGCACCTCCGCCAGGGGCACATCAACAATATCAACCACATCATCTATCATAAACGCGAGTTTATCAAGCGTCTCTTTCAGCACCACGACCTTTGACCCTTCGGTCGGCGTTTTAAGGATGAGCAGTCCAATATCAATGAGCGCATAGGGCGACGAGTACCGGTTAATGATCCCCTTTACATAGTCAGGCAGGAGCGGCAGGGGATAAGCCTTATCCAGGACCGCCACTTCACTGATAAGCCGGGAAGGAATCGTATAGAACTGTCCCTGGATGATAAAGATGAGAAATTTTTCGACTTGTGCAATGGGGGTAAAAATATCGCTCCCCGTGAAACGCAATAACTCGTCGATTTCCTTTTGTAATTGTTCCGCAATGATATTACCCTCCGGCATATATACCCCCCTCTAGTCTATACCACTTCCCTGAACCAGGTCAACCGGGGGCAAACACAGGGCGAGCGCATTAAAATTTTCTGAAAAACAAGGTATAGTTGGCATGATTTTCATTTTGAGAGGGAATCATGGGAACATATCAGGTTCAACCGTGAGCAGAATACTTCAAGGAGATAGAAGATCCGCGAATAGACCGCAAAAAACGGTATCCGTTGGATGAAGTGATAAACGATATTGGCCTTTTTGAGTGGGGCCGAAGGCTGGGAGGACATCGACGCATTCGCGAAATGCACGGAAGACTGGCTCAGGAAATATCTGAAACTGGAGAACGGCCTGCCGGGACATGATGGTTACGGGCGGGTATACAGACGGCTGGACCCGCAACAGCTGGAAATCTGCTTCATGGAATGGGTACAAGCCATGAGGCTTCCCCTCGACCGGGAAGTTTTTGCGGTTGACGGCAAAACGATGCGGGGGAGCTTCGATAAGTTCAAGTGTTTAAAAGTGGCACACATCGTAAGCGTATACGCGACGGGAAACCGGCTGACGTTGGCGCAGGTTAAAACAGATGAGAAAAGCAATGAAATAACGGCAAAACATGAGGTTTTGGCTTTGGTAGCCTTAAAAGGAGCCATTGTTACCATTGACGCCATGGGGTGCCAGTATAAAATTGCGGACCAAATAGGGGCCGGTGGCGGTGATTATTTGTTTTCGCTCAAAGGCAACCAGGAAATCCTGCACGATGATGTCGAAGAGTACTTGAAAGATGTTGACTTCAAAAAGCCTGATGCTGACATAAAGGTTGAGGTAACCCATGATGTTGACCATGGCAGGATAGAGCGGCGCATTCATGCCGTGAGCGGAAATGTCGGCTGGCTCATTGAACGGCATCCGGCATGGAAAACCATCACATCAATAGGGGTAATAGAGGCATGGAGAGACATAAACGGGGTTGAAAGCACCGAAAAGCGGTATTATAGAGCATCCCT
>JAITNP010000022.1 GCA_031290455.1 Treponema sp.
GGCTCTTCAATCCCTCCTTCGGGCTTATCAATAGTATTTTGCAAATGTGCGGGCTCACCACGCTACCGTCCTGGCTGCTTTCCGATAAAACAGCCCTTATATCGGTGGTTATCATCACCTTGTGGGTGCGCTGCCCTTTCAGTACCATGATACTCTACGGCGGCATGAAGAGCGTTCCTCTGGAACTCTACGAGGCTGCCGCGCTTGACGGCATCAATCCCTTCCAGCGTTTTTTCAAGCTCACGCTTCCCCTCATCAACCCCCAGATTGTGCTGGTCTTTACACTGGACATGATATTCGCCTTCCGCTCCTTTGACCAGATTTTCACCGCCACCGGCGGCGGTCCCGCAGGGGCAACGCGAACGGTGATGATATACATGATAAGCGATCTCTTTACCATAAATTACGGCATGGCGTCGGCGTTAACCGTGCTGGTGCTGGCGTCACTCTTTGCCATCAGTCTCTTGCAGCAGGTCACCCTCAAACGGGTGGTGGAATATTAGGGTGGAGGGATTATCTTGAAAGGCAAAGATCTAAAATCCGCGTCAGGCAGGCTGGCAAGCGCTCTTCTGCTCGGCCTCTTCTTTGTCTTTATCATCATTCCCTTTGTTACGATTCTGCTTACCGCTTTTAAAACAAACCCCGAAATAGTGGACATGCCCAACCGCACCCTATACCACCGCCTCTTCCCCGATTCCTGGACGAATTTCTCCAACCTGGTAAACGTGTGGACCGGGAACACTATCTCCCAGATGGGGCTGCCCTTTTGGCGGTCTCTGGTTAATTCCTTTATCGTGTTGATAGTAACTATCGTGCCGGGGCTGGCGCTGGCCTTAACCGCCGCGTACAGCTTCGCCAAATTCAAGTTTCCCGGCAAGGAAATCGCGTACTTCCTCTTCCTGGGGATGCTGATGATCCCGACTGAGATGACCTCCATCCCGCTCTACATGATGGTTTCCAGGGCGCGTCTGGTGAACACCTATATAGGGCTGATGGTGCCGTCTTTTATGTCCGCTTTCGGGACGTTCCTGCTGCGTTCGGCCATGGAGCCGATTCCCGCTTCCTACATTGAGGCCGGACGGGTGGATGGCGCCGGGGAGTTCTGGATCTTCAGCCGTATCATCGTCCCCATGGTGCAGCCCTTTATCGTCACCTTCCTGGTGATCAAATCGGTGTGGACCTGGAATGACTTCTTCTGGCCCTTTCTGGTGGTCACCCGGGGGGAGATGCGCACCCTGACCCTGGCGCTGAACCGTTTTATCACCGACATTGCCCAATACTGGGGAGAGGTTATGGCGGCGGTGATGATCAGCATTGTTCCGCTTCTCATCATCTTTGTCGCGTTCAACTCGAACATCAAAACCGGTCTCATGAATACCGGAATTAAAGGCTAAAAATGACAGGAAAAGAACACTTTCTGGCAATCGCGGACAGAAAAAGCGAACACTGCGGTTTTTGGCACGGAGTGCCCCACGATGACAGCGCAGCGAAACTCTACGCGTATTTTGGGGTCAAAGACGATTTCGAACTTGGGCTGAAACTCGGTTCAATCTGTCGTTTTGTAAGCCCTGAAGCAAACAACATGTGGAAGACGCCGGACCAGCCCATGGGCCCGGGCACGCCGCCCATGTTTGACATTTACGGCGGCAAGGAACAGAAGACCTTGTCCCAGGCGGGCGTTTTCGCCGATTACGAGGACGGGGATGTTGACAAAGTAAACAACTACCACTGGCGGGATCCGGCGGACTGTGATTTTACCAAGACAATAGAGGAAATCGACAAGACAAGAGCAACGGGACAGGCGGTGCTTTCCGGTACCTGGGGCACCTTCTTCCGAACCACCTGCTGTTTTTTCGGTATGGAAAACTGCTTCATGAAGATGCACAGCGACAGCGAAGTGGTGGATGCCGTGACAAAACATGTGGTTGATTTTTATCTGGCGGCGAATGAAAAGCTGTACAAACAGGCAACGGGCAAAATTGAGGCGCTGTTCTTTGGGAATGACTTTGGCACCCAGCTAGACCTTTTTATCTCGCCCGAACATTTTGAACGGTTTATCATGCCCTATTTTGCGCAGCTCACCGATCAGGCGCATGAACACGGACTCAAGGTAGTGCTACATTCCTGCGGTTCGATTTACCGCGTGATTCCCCGTTTGATTGAAGCCGGTGTGGATATTCTGCATCCCTTGCAGGCCCTGGCAAAAAACATGGACGCCGAAAACTTAAGCGAACGATACAAGGGGAAAATCGCCTTCATGGGCGGCGTGGACACCCAGCGGCTGCTTCCTTTTGGTGGTCCTGAGGATGTAAAAAAGGAAGTGCGGCGGTTAAAAAAGCTCTTCGGCCCCAATTATATTGTTTCCCCCAGCCACGAAACACTGCTGCCCAATGTACCGCTTGAAAATGTGGCGGCAATGGTGGAAGCGGCAATGGAATAGACAGCAGGGAAAAGAGTCAGAACACCATACCAGGAAAGGAGAATTTTACTATGCCGTTTAATGCTATCGACAGATTCTACGCCACGGTGGAACGCCGGCCCGTGGACAGGCCCGCAGCCTGGCTGGGTGTGCCGGACGAGGGGGCGGAACCAGGGCTCTTTGCGGAATACGGCGTCAAGAACCTGCATGAACTCAAGGCCGCGGTGGGAGATGATTTCTATGGGATCAGAATCCCCTACCGGGTGAAGGGAAAACGAGTAACCCGTGTGTGGGACTGGTATCTGGACGGTGTGACCGACCGGAAGGACCGGACCCTGACCGCAGACGGTTGTTTTAAGGACTGCGAAAGCCCGGATGACCTAGGCTTTTTCACCTGGCCTGATCCTGCTCAATCAATTGACCGCGAGGACCTCAAGGCCATGGGCGCCCAGGTTCCCCCGGAAAAGACCGGCCTGGGGCTCCTCTGGTCGGTTCACTTTCAGGACACCTGCGCGTCCTTCGGCCTTCAAACCGCCCTGATGAACATGCTTGCCAATCCTGAAGTGGTTGAGGCGGTAAACAGCCATATCCTGAACTTTTATCTTGCGGTGAACGAGATTTTTTACCAGACTGTGGGGGACAGGTTCCACGCCGTGCTCATGGGCAACGACATGGGAACCCAGCGGGGGCTCATGCTCTCTCCTGCCCTGGTCCGCCGCTTCGTCATGCCTGGCTGCCGGGCCTTGGTGGAACAAGCCCACCATTACGGGAAAAAGGTGATCTATCATTCCTGCGGTTCCATAACGGACATTATTCCCGACCTTATTGACGCCGGAGTTGATGTGATTCACCCCATTCAGGCCCAGGCCGCGGGCATGGACCCACGGAACCTGAAAGAACGCTACGGCAACAAGGTCGCCTTTTGCGGCGGGGTGGATACCCAGTATCTTTTGGTTCAGGGATCCCCTCGGGAAGTGGCGGCCAAGGTGCGGGAACTTCGGGAGCTATTCCCCACGGGCCTCATCATCTCTCCCAGCCATGAGTCCATTCTGCCGGACGTGCCTCCCCGGAATATCAGGGCCTTGTTTGAAGAGGCGAAAAGGATTTACTAGTTTACGTGAGGCTGTAAGGGTACAATGAAACCAAGGAGGAAGTTGATACCTCCATCGTTTGCCTTCGGCGAGGTCTCAACCAGAGGAGAAAACAATGATACAGGAAACCGGGCTTTCTTTAAGCAGTATAGGCATCGGGTGCTGGTCCTTCGGCGGCGGCGCCTATTGGGGAGAGCAGGACCAGAGGGACGTGGACACCGTGGTACACCGCGCCATAGAGCGGGGGGTGACTGTCTTTGACACCGCCCGTATGTACAACGACGGGGCCGGTGAGCTTTCCCTGGGAAAAGCCTTGGCCGGATACCGGGACAGGGCCTTCGTGATCTCCAAGGTGGCCCCAGCAAAGGCCTACAGCGCAACCCTGCGGGAAGAATGTGAGGCGTCTCTCACCGCTCTGGGTACGGATTACCTTGACATGTACATGCTGCACTGGCCCATCAACCCCCTGGGTATTAGGCATTTCACCGGCGATCCCGCGGTGATCGCCCATCCCCCCACCGCCCAGGAGGCATTTGAAACCCTGGCGTCTTTGAAAAAGGAGGGGAAGATCCGGTTTATCGGTATCAGCAACTTCGGGGTCATGCAGATGACCGAAGCGGTACACCTCTGTCCTGATATCGCGGCAAACGAACTGCCCTACAATGTGGTTTCCCGTGCTATAGAGCAGGGGATCATGCCCTTCTGCGCGGCCCATGGTATCGCGGTGATCTCCTCCATGACCCTTCAGCAGGGGGTGCTCACCGGGCGCTACAGGACCGCCTCTGAGGTCAGGCCCCACCAGGCCCATTCCCGGCACTTCTCCATGGAGACCGGCAGGGGAACTTCCCGGCACGGAGAGGCCGGAGCCGAGGTTGAGGTCTTTGAGACGGTGGATTTCCTTAGGGAACGGGCCGCAGAGCTGGGGGTATCAATGGGCCAGCTCTCTATAGCCTGGGTATTGGCCAATCCGGGGATAGGCTGCGCCCTGGTGGGTTCCCGGAACATCACCCAACTGGAAGAGAACCTGGGGGCTCTGGCGCTGAATCTGCCGGTAGACCTCAAGGCCAGGATAGACGAGGTGAGCCTCAGGGTGCTGAACAAACTGGGCAACAGCCCGGACTATTACGAAAACTCAAAGGCCAGCCGTATTTTCTAGGAGCCTGTAGCGAGCCGTATCGAGTGTGTATTCCTCTCCCCGCTTGTAATACAAATCAACGCTCCCGCTCTCATGTTCTCCCAAATCCTTAAAATAGCTCAATAACTTGTACACGGCATGCTTATTCATCGGTATGCTTTCCCCCATCTGCAACACCCGCCGCCGTTTTTCCGAAGAATGGCGCTTGTGTAAGATACAAAAGAATGACCAACAATAGGTCTTTCGCCGTCTTGATCTTCCCCACGCACGTTATCGCCCCGCGTTCTTTAGCCTTTTGCTCCTATCCTTCGGGCAGGAGCTTTATCAGCTCCTCTAGCCCTTGCTCGTCCCAGTTCATCTTTCCGGTAAATCATATTTTTAGCTGTACGCATATGGGGATGATGGGGGCCGCGCAGGCCCCTATACTTTGAGCCGCAAACGCCTGGACGGATGCTCAGACTAAAGCTCGATAGACTTAGGGTTGCTTTCCATGCAGGTAGAACGGTTCTTTACCAAGGCCACAGAGGGGCCTTATCAAGGATATAGTCTGGGAGCAGATGCAGAGTGAGCCGCAATCCCGACGGCAGACTCATCTTCCAGGAAGACCGGGTGATAGTGCCTTCCACGTGGAGCCAGATCGCATCGGACATCATTGCCCAGAAGTACTTCCGCAAGGCCGGGGTCCCAGAGGGCAAGCGGGAGGAGTGGAAGCGCTGGGTCCCGCCGGGGGAGGGGAGCTTGGAGAAAACCCTGACGATGGGGCGGAGCACGACGCCCGGTAGGTGTTTCACCGTCTGGCCTACACCTGGATGGACTGGGGCAGGAAGAACGGTTACTTCGACACCGAGGAGGACTAGTATCCAGTCAGTGATGAAAATGGGAATGATGGGACGAGTAACAGAAAAAGAATGTAACCGCAGAGGACACGGAGGAACGCAGAGAAAACCAAAGATTTGAAACAAAAACTCCG
>JAITNP010000053.1 GCA_031290455.1 Treponema sp.
CCCCCCCCCCCCCCCCCCCCCCCCCCCCCCCCCCCCCCCACAAATTTATTGCACTAAACAGCGCTACGTGCATTTTTGAATTCACCTTCCTGGCCTTAGCCCTTCATAATGGTTGTCTATATGACAATTCAGTTTATATGATACATCTTGGTAAGATATATAGCACAGTGTTTTTCTTTTGTCCAGACAAAAATCGAAAAAATATAAAAAAATTTATCGAGCCATATACTGAAAGCATTGGTATGTCAAGGGATCAAGGGAAATTCTTTTAAGGTGGGTCGTTAATGAGGATGAAGGCGGCGCCGGTATCCACCACTGTGGTGACGGTCGCCTGCCGCACTTCCGTTTCTTTGATAAGCCCGTCAAGGGCTTTGCTTACGTCCCCGGTATTCGCCAGGGTGATGTCGTGGTTACTTCTCCCATTTTATCGCCTCCTTTTTTCTCCGTGTCCTCCGTGGTAAATTCTTTAGTTTCCTTTGAATAACTGATATAGAATGATATAGTATAACCGTAATACCTTTAATTGCACACGAGAAAATCAATACAAAGGCTCAGGTATTTACTTTCTTAAAAAGAGTTGCTATGAGGAGCGCTGCATGATCACATTGCGGAAGCAGGGGGGTCTTGCGGCGGCGGGGGCGCTGTTTCACCGGGAGTATGCGGAAGTCCGCGCTCTGGATGGAATCTCATTTACCGTGGGAAAGGGGGAGATGGTGGGGGTGATCGGGCCTAACGGCGCGGGGAAATCCACGGTCATCAAGATCATGAGCGGTATCCTGGTTCCTGATTCAGGGGAATGTACCATCCTGGATATGATCCCCTGGAAAAGCCGCCGGAAATACGTGGGCCATATCGGGGTGGTATTCGGCCAGCGGACCCAGCTCTGGTGGGATGTTCCGGTCAGGGATTCCTTTGATCTCCTCGGGGATATTTATACCATTCCCCCAGACATCGGCCTTGACGCGGTCTCGAAACTTGCCACCCGCCGGTTCATCGCCCATCTCAATAAAGAATCCCCGCCGCAGAGCGGCGGGGTATTAAACCCCCACGGTGAAGGTGCTGAGTCGCGCTCCATGCGAGCGTGTGGATTGAAACAATAAGACGAGGAACCTCACGGTGATCCTTACCTCCCATGACATGGACGACATTGAGGCCCTGACGGATCGGATCCTCCTCATTGATACGGGTACTATCCTCTACGACGGGTCCCTGGGGAAGCTCCGGGAAAAGTACGACCCTATCAGAAGACTGGAACTGAGCTTCGAGCGCCGGGAGCCGCCCCATTGAGGAGATCATCGCCGCGCTTTACCTGGAGGGACACCTATGCCTGGGGCGGTAAAACCGGCCAAGCGCCCACTGGTTCCCCGCTCAGGTCTCAACCTGCAACCCTACCTGGGGATATTCAGCATGTGGCTCATCGCGGGAATGCAGTACCGGGCGGCGGCCGGGGCCGGGGCCGGGAACTTGCCGCCTATCCCCTGCCGATCACGGGCTTACGCGCTATACCTCATCAGGCTCATAAAGGCACGGTCCTAATCATCGGCCTTATCCTGTAGATAGCGGCTTTTCAGTTCGCCCACCATCTTTTGGAGAGAATCGGAAAAATCATCAAGATAAACGCTGAAAAAGCCGTCCACCGGTTCATTGGCCGGGGAGTCAGGCAGGAAAAATTGATAAGGTTCCACGTTCAGTACGAGGGCAAGTTTGGCAAGGGTACCGGGGGACACCCATTTTTTGCAACTTTCAATGTCATTAATGAAAGGATGGGTCAGCCCTGCTTGACTTGCCAAGGTCAACTGAGAGATGTTTCGCAGCACGCGGATTCGTTCTAAGTTTTTGCCGAATAATTTACGGATATTGTTTCCATTTATGAGGTCTTCCATTATTGATACGTATTGCCTCGGTTGCAGGGCATTACTGGACGCCCCTGCTCCATTTGTTCATCACTCATTCCTATTTTTCTTCCTAAAGCCACACCTTGGCAATCCTGTTTCCGCCGCTCTTTAACGCGGAAACACAAAAGGAGGATAGGCATATATGGAACATCATGTCAAGCGTACTATGCCGCCGCTTCAATTCGGAATATGCCACGGACTAAGGTCGGCGCTCATGGTCAAGATTCTACCGGAGCTGCTCTTCCCCTCGAGGTTCCGAATTGAAGATTCCGGTATAGTACAAGCGGCTCAACGGAGATCCGTGAGGGGCAGGCCGCTGAGGATCAAAATTTCCGGGCGGTATTCAAAATGCATGGTATCGAAAAAGAGCCATTTTCCGCCCCATACAAAGCCATAGTCCTCGAAGGCTTTGATGACCGCTTCCGGTGGATGGAGCCGCTTTTCGTAGGGAACCGCCCACCATTCAGGATAGGCTTGGGAGGTCCAGAGCCAGTAGGTTTGAAGACCCCGCTGGGATTTGGGCAGCAGGTCAATGGCCGCGCCATAGGCGTGAAAACTCCTGCTTTGGGTATCGGCGATGCCCCGCCAGTTCCACGCGGTGATGGTGTCGAGGTTATGCATCCACTGCCGTACCAGGGTATTGGTCTGGGCTTCCGCATTGATCCGCTCTTCCACCAGGGCGAGTTCTTCCATAATTGCATAATGAACGAGCATATTTCGCCCCAGAAAGCGTATGGTCTTTACCCGGTCATAGGCTTCTGCCTTGGTGTGGGCCCGCCAGAGGGCGTCAAAGAAATGCTGGGACCGTTTCGGCGGATTGCGACTCCGCCGTTCCGCCTGAGTCTTGAAGCGGGCAGCTTCTTCCTGACCCGGCGGCTTCCAGGGGGGTAATGCTGCCGGATATGTATAGAAGGGCTGGGGATCATAGTCCGCTTCCTGATTCCGCAATCTCTCTGGGAGGAGCCGGCCCCCGGCATAATAGTAGAAATCCCCCCGTATCGGCACCGCCCAGTCCCCGTCCCGGTATACTGCGGGGCCTACCCGGTCAGGATACCCCACGGCAAGGGCCTTCATGACGAGTTCGGCCCGGCTGGGAGGTTCTGCATGGGGTCCCAGGTTGAGCGGCTCAAGGCTGCCAGGACTCGCTTCTGTTTCCATTACCACAAGCACCGGCGCCCCGGCGCCCCCCTGAGAAGGGGGATGCTGCTGCCGGTTTCCCAGGGCGAAGCTGCTATTAAGGACGCCACTATATAAGGTTACCCAAACAATCAATTGTCTGCATCTATGGTGATTTTCAATATGAACCATAATGGTTGTCTATCCTCACTTCCCGCGCTGAGTTGGTTTTTCCGAAACACCGGTTATCCTGTTCAATACTTATTTATTTTGAGGTATCTTTAACCATACTACAAGAGCTGATTTTAAAATGCCGGCATTTTGAAAGAGGTTCTCTATTATTGTGCTTTTAATGTATCAGGACTTTTCAAAGAGGACTGAGAATTCCGATTATGTATTTATCATATACAGGAGGGATTTAATGGTGGAACGTCGTGAACGGCTCTTGATCCTGGGGGCAGGGGTGATGCAGGGACCTGCCATCAACATTGCAAAAGAATTGGGCCTGGAAACGGTGGTGGTGGACGCAGACCCCCGCGCACCCTGGGTCTCCATGGCGGACCGTTTCGAGCAGGTCGATCTTAAAGATAAAGCGGGGATTGAAGCCCTGGGCCATGCCCTCAAGACAGCGGGGGGGCTTGCCGGGATCATGACCGCGGGGACCGATTTCTCCGCCACCGTGGCTTGGACCGCGGAAAGGCTGGGGCTTCCGGGTATTCCCTATGAGGCAAGTCTCAATGCTTCGGATAAAGAACGGATGCGCCGGTGCTTCAAAGCAGCGGGGGTTCCGTCCCCGGAATTCATCGTCCTTACCAGCGCCGAGGACATGCGGGTTCCCCTTCCCTATCCCCTGGTGGTCAAGCCGGTGGACAATATGGGCGCCCGGGGTTGTCGCCGGGTTGATACCTCCGAAGGGTTACCGCCCGCGGTTTTGGATGCCTTGCGGTTTTCCCGATCCGGCAGGGTCATCGTGGAAGCATACATGGAAGGCCCCGAATTCTCGGTGGATGCCATCGTGTATAAAGGGGAGGTCATCATCTGCGGCCTTGCGGACCGGCATATCTTTTTCCCCCCCTATTTTATCGAAATGGGCCATACCATGCCCACGATGGTGGATGCCGAAACCGCCGGCGCCCTCCTTGCAACCTTTATCCAGGGGATCAAGGCCCTGGGGCTTGCCACGGATACCGCCGTGGGAGCCGCCAAAGGGGATATCAAGCTCACCCCCTCGGGTCCCATGATAGGGGAGATTGCGGCCCGGCTTTCCGGGGGGTATATGTCGGGCTGGACCTACCCATATTCCTCCGGGGTGGAACCCACCAGGGGCGCCATCCTGGTTGCCCTGGGGAAGGTCCCCGAGGGGCTTAGTCCCACCCGATCCTGGACCAGCGCCGAGCGGGCCTTTATCTCCATACCGGGAACGGTCCGTTCCATCCACGGCACGGAAAAAGCCAAGGCCATAGAATATGTCCAGGACCTCTTCCTCCGCATTGAGCCGGGAAGCCGGGTCAGGTTCCCTGAAAACAACGTTACCAAGTGCGGCAACATCATCAGCGCGGCCCCATCACGAGCGCTGGCCGTAGATGCCGCAGAACAGGCGGCTCGTTCAATCCTGATACGCCTTGAAGCCTCCGATGATGAAACTGAACAATTCCTTACGCCTCTTTCCTCTTTCCTCACTCCCCCCTATCCTCCCGATGCCTTTACCCTTCCGGGCAACCTCCAGGACCTCCTGGCGGCGCTCCCGGAATCGGAAGATGCCCCTGGGCAGGACCTTCCAATGCTACCCGGTCTGAACGGTGAGGTTTTGCTCCTGCCCTTCCCGGAATTTACCGGATCCGGTCTCACGGATTATACCGGAAGAACCGTAGCCGCAAGCATTGAGGCAGTCCGCCTGGTTACGGGCCTTCCCCTGCCCCTGGCGGAGGAGGCCGGAACAACTGGGGTCAAGACCGGGGACCAGAAAGACGGAACCCTGATCCTGGGCCACCGCTTCTGGGCCGCCCTAATCCGGGGCGGGTATCAGGGGGCCGCGTATTTCGTAGAGAGGGTCGTGCAAAAAAAAGGGAGGTGTGAGAAGAGGGGAATTAGGAGTGAGGAGTGAGGAATGAGGTAAGCCATGGGATGATATATCTGCTCCTGTTTTTTGTGGTGGGTTTTGGGTCCGCACAAACCACGGAAAAGACCTTTTCTCTGGAGGAAGTCCTGAAAGGTATGGCATCCTTCCGGGAGGATGCCAATCCGGAATTCCGGTGGGACCCCTTCTTCCAATCCGGGGTATTTTCCGCGTCCGGGCATTATGTCGTATTCCGTGCGGGGATGCCGGGGGAAACGGGTATTGCGCTGATCGATGGCAGAGAAGTACTCAATATCCCGGGGCCCTATATAGAAAAGGGCATCCTCCGTTTTCCTGAAGCCTTTCTCTCGGTGGTGAGGCAGACCTTGGGACCTTCTCCTCCTCCCCCGGTGCAGAATGATTATGCCCCCTTCCGTATCGCCGCGATTATTGTGGACCCCGGCCATGGGGGGAAAGATACGGGAGCCATCGGCACCCATAGGATTAACGGGAAGACCCTGCGGGTACTTGAAAAAGACGTTACCCTCAAGGTTTCACAGAACCTGTATACCCGGCTTTCCCAGGGCCTTCCAGATAAACAGGTGGTCCTGACCCGGAACAACGATACCTATCCCTCCCTGGAAAACCGGGTAGCCAGCGCCAATTCAGTGCCCCTCAAGAACAATGAGGCCATCATATTCGTTTCCATCCATGCCAATGCCTCCTTCAATAAAACCGCCCGGGGGTATGAGATCTGGTACCTCAGCCCGGAAGTCCGCAGAACCGTCATTGACAAGGATAAATACGACGAGCCTTCGGAGGTAATATCCATCCGCAATACCATGCTGGAGGAGGAGTTTACCACCGAAAGCATCATGATAGCCCAATCCATCTTGAAAAGGTTTGATGAAACCATTGGAAAGGCCATTCCCTCCCGGGGTATCAAGCCGGAAGAATGGTTCGTGGTACGGAACACCCGGATGCCTTCGGTACTGGTGGAACTGGGGTTTGTTACCAATGAAGCGGATGCCCTGCTCATGACCGATGATGCATACTTGAAGAATTTTTCAGAAGCGTTATATAAAGGTATTGTGGATTTTATTACCCTATTTGAACAGACTGGAGGATTTATCGCCATCGAATGAAGGTCGCTACCAGAGGGAGAACAAATCGCCGCCTTTTATACCTCTTGTGTTTAGGCGCCTGGGCATTGGTCGAATTCAGGGATTCGGAGCTTGTCCGGCGGACCTTGGTGTTTTATACTATTACTGATAGGGCGATGGTCGTGGAAGAGCGTATGCTGGCCCGGGCACCCTCGGAAGAGGATGCCCTCCGGCAATACGTGGAAGAGGTCTTGTTAGGACCCGTTTCGCCGGATTCGATGCCCCTCTTTTCCCGGGAAACCAGGCTCCGTTCTTTATTGTACCGGGACAGGGTCGTATACCTGGACCTTTCGGAACCGGCAGCTTTGCCCCCGGTGGAAGGGGCTTCCCGGCCGGAAGTGGATGTTTTTGAGACCCTCCAGGAGGGTATCCGGCGGAATTTTCCCCCGGTCCGGGAGGTCAAATTTTTTATTTCCGGCCACGAAGTTTTTTATGAAATATTTGCCGGTAAAGTTTGAGAAAATGAGGAAAAAGGCGTTGACAAATTAAATAGATTTCGTATACTTTCTTATTAGCTAGTTTTTAGGATTATTGTGAATTCGAAAGGAGCTGTGAATGAAACGAATCTTCATTCTTGTCGCCATTACGTTATTGGTAATGGGCTCGTTGTTTGCTGAGGAAAAGGTGCTTATCGATTTCTCCAAACTTACGGCCGATATCATTCCTAATGATAATGACGAGCCTACTCAGAATCGTGCGACCTTTATGGATTTTTCCAATAGCAGGGCCGCACGCAATTTCACCGACGAACAAAAATCGACGATGAAAACCTCTCTTGCCATAACCAACTGGGATGTCGTACTTTCGGCCTCTTCACGTAATGTGACGACTAAGGGCCTAAGTTACACCAAAGAAGCTCCCTCACAGCAGTGGGGGACCGTATTGGGTGTTCGTATCCATTTCCCGGTGGAACCCTTTAATTCCGCGGCGCGGGTTAACCCGCCCTTTGATATTCCTGCGTTTGAACCGCCGGCGGATATCGATGACGATGGAAATATTGCGGAACCTGAGGAAGGGGCATCCAATGGGATTACCGGCCCGAGCCGTTTTGAAGGCGAGGCTGATGAGGAAACCGGCAAACCGGTCGGTGGGTTAGGGGTCGTCAAGAATGTCGGCACGATTAAATCCATCGCCGTCAATGCCTATGGCCTCAACTTCCCCCATGGACTTTCTGTTATCTTGATCGATGATAAGGGAAAGGAACATACGTATTTTGTGGGGTATCTCAACTATGATGGTTGGGGAGAACTCCGCTGGGATAATCCCGCGTATGTTTCCCAGGTTCGTAATCGTGAATTACGGCTCTACCCCATCTATCCCGAGTCAACTCCCTTTGTGAAGTTCGGTGGATTCTTGATTCATCGCAATGCTGAACATAAGGGTGGCGATTTTATTGGGTATTTCAAAGATGTAAAGGTTATCTACGATCAGGCGGTACTTGATACTGTACGGGATATTAGTGATGAATCCCTGTGGAATATTATCAAGGATCGGGAGACCACCAGAAACACCAACGAGATGGAACACTTTGGTTATAACCAGCTCCAGCGGTATTTGGATGGTCAGCGGCAAGCTACCGAAAGGGATTTTACTCCTACTCCTACTGAAGGTGGAGAAGAGGAATAATCCTGGGAAACCAGATGATTAACCCGGTAGGGTAAAATGAAGGGCTGTCTGAAAAATCGAACCATGATTTTTCAGGCGGCTTTTTTATTTTTATAGCGGGGAAAGGCCCCATAGGTCGTAAGGATGAGCAAGCGTAATCTTCCTGATAAGCATACCCTCCAAAACCTCTATGAACAGTACGCTTCGGTGAGGGCTTTTATCGTTAAGGATATAGAAAATCGTATCGAAAAAACGGTCGGCGTCCTTTCCTCCCGTCCCACCGTTAAAGGCAGGGTGAAGGATTTTGAGAGCTATTATAAAAAATACCTTAAGCTCCTTAATCATCATGCCGCCGGATCCCCCCCCCCGCTTATTACCGATTTAATCGGCATCCGGATCGTATGCCCTTTTTTTGATGATCTCACCACGGTTGAAGGGCTGATTAAAAAAGCTTTTGAGGTTATTGAGGTTGAACGGAAAGGTTCAACCCATTCCTTTAAAGAATTTGGGTATGAATCGACCCATTTGCTGATCCGTATCCCCGGGGACATGACGGGAAAGTGGGGACCCTGCGGTTGTGAGGTCGCTGAAATTCAGATTCGTACCATACTGCAGGATGCCTGGGCGGAGGTGGAACATGAACTGGTGTATAAGGCTGAATTTACCCCCTTTGATAAAGCCATGAAGCGTAAACTGGCGGCAATTAATGCCAGTCTTTCCCTGGCGGACACCATTTTTCAGGAGGTCCGGACCTATCAGCGGCAGCTTAATGTGGAACTGGGAAAGCGGCGGGATTCCTTTTTCAAGAAGATAGAAGAATCCACTGATGCCCTCCTGTTTACCGGTGATACACCGGAAAACGTTCCTCCGGAACTCCCAGCGGCTCCGTTGCTTCCACCGGTTTCAGCCCGTAAATCCATTGACGACCTGCTGCTTAATGCCCTGTATGCCCATAACCGGGGTCAATTTAATGAGGCCATCGCTTTTTATACCCATATTCTGGCAATGGATCCGGATAATACCATCAAATCCCTTATCTATAAACACCGGGGTATGGCTCATTTTGCCCGGTCCCACTATGAAGCGGCCATTGATGATTTTACCCAATCCCTTGAACTGGACCCCAAATCCTATAAGGCGTTCTATTATCGGGGGGTGGTCAGGGCGGTGTTGCAACAGTTCATCGAAGCCATCGACGATTTTACCCGGTCTCTGGACATCAATCCCTATCAGTCCTTCTGTCGTTACCGCCGGGGGTTAACCTATTACCATATTGATGACTATCCCCAGGCCCTGGCGGACTGTGAAGCGGCCCTGGCCTTGGAACCCGATTCCGAACCGGCCCGAAAGTTTAAGGGATTGCTCCTCGATAAGCTGAAAATGTAGGATCTCCCAAGGCTCATCAACATTGCTTGTCCTGGTTCTCGATTTCCAGGGCAAAGATCTTACTGTTTCGGTGATGGTCATAGGTATGACGACGCTTGGCCGGAAGGGTTTCAATGGAACATTCGATGAAGCCCAGGAACTCAAACCAGTCCTGGGTGTGGGTGGTCAGAACAAAGACCCGGTGGAGGCCCCGCTGTCCGGCCCGGTCGATAAGGTAGCGGACGATATACCGGCCCAGGCCCATATCCACGCAGGCCGGATCCGTGGCAATCGCGGCGATCTCTCCCTGGCCTTCTCCCCAGTCGTGGAGGGCGCCGCAGGCATGGACCGAGCCGTCAATTTCGAAGACCACATAATCCGCCTTCTTTTCGCTGATGTCTTCACCCCGGCGGCGCACCAGAATTCCCTGCCGCATGAGGGGTTCCATGAGCCGCAATATATCGGGAATATCCGCACTTTTCAAGGCTCGGATGGCTTCGTATTCATCGGCATAGAGCATGGTCCCTGCCCCCATGTTGGAAAAGAGCTCCCGTAATACAGCCCCCTCCTCCCTGCCGTCGATGATATGTACCCGTTCGACCCCGGCCCTGGAAGCCCGGAGGGCCAAGCGCAGCTCCGGTAAGGGCTTATCCTCGTTGTGTTTCAGGATGGCCTCCGCCTCATGCGGAGTGAGTTTGAGGATGTGGTGATTTTCCCCCACCGCAATATTTTCAGGCAAGGCATAATCCGTTGCCCGCAGGCCCCCATGCACTGAAACAATGAAGAGTTTCACTGCCCCCAGCGCGGTGGAAGCGGCCAGGGCGATTTCGTCACTGGGCACATTATAGGGCTTCCCCGCGGGGCTGTACCCGATGCAGGGGAGTATGGACACCATCCCCTCATTGAGTACTCGCCTGATGGCATTGATCAGGACCTTATCCACCGTACCGGTGTTTTCCATATCGCGGCCCTCAACCACCCCCAGCCCCTGGGCACGGACAAAGTTCCCAATCACCGCGTCTACCCGGCTGGCGGAAAGCCCGGTCATAAACCGGGCGCCCACATGGAAGGCCGCCATTTCCACAAAGGGAATCGCCTGGGTAGTGGTTATCCGGGTTGTCCCCACATAATTTGACACCATCCCATGTTCCAAGAGCACCGCGTCTATCCATTCCTTGGCTCCCGGCACGATCACCACCCGGAACCCCGTCCGGGCCAACAGGGCCAAATCCTTCATCAAATAGGGAAAACCAGGATCATCGGTAATAGGAAAATCAATCTTAAACACCATGGTAGCGCCGTCAAAGCGGCTCTGATAATGAAAGGCTTCTCTGATAAGGTCCACTTGGGACCAGGACATTTTACTCATGCACTATAATACGGTTTATTTTAATCCAATCTTTATAGGTCTGTTTCCTCCTACCCTTCTCGATTGTACCATTGTATGCTAGAATTGGATGTATGTATTCGATTAAGGCGCCTCATGTACAGGTTATCGTGACAGTATGGTTGGTATGGTTGTTCCTGCCCTCCCCCATCCATGGCCAAACAGAGATTGCCCGGGAAAAATGGCCTCTTATCATAGGAACCGGGGATGGATTGTATAGTCTGGATTGGAGCGGAACCGTGTCCCCCCTCTGGATAGGCGGCGCTGTGCGCAAGATAATCAGGAGCGGCGCCGCGTGGATGATGCTGAATGACCAGGGGATCATGGTTTCAAGGAATTTGCTCAACTGGGAAGACCGGAACGAGGGGCTTCCGGTAAAAACCATCAAGGTCTATGAAAACGGGGAAAAGTCCTTTGTCCGCATCGTGCAAGAGATTAAGGACCTGGAAATACACCCCGGCAACCCGGATATCATGGTATGCGCCATCAAGGATGCGGTGTTCCTGTCCCGGGATACGGGCCGAACCTGGGTAACCCTGGGCATGCCCGCCTACCGGACCAACGGTATCAAGGCGGTTGCCGTGGCGAATCTCCCGGATTTGACGGTCTTCCTCTCCCACAGCGTCTACGGTATCCATTATATCACTCCGGATAAACCCGGCGCCAAATGGGTTGAACTGAACACCGGGCTTGAGAACCTTGAAACCACGGGTAATCCCGATGAGGTTTCGGATATTGCCGTGGGACTTCCCCAAACCACCGATGAGACCGCCTTGCCGATCATCTACGCTTCCCAGACCTTCCGCCGGCGGGTGTATCAGCTTGACTGGCAGCGAAAGCGTTTCGTTCCCTGCTGGTCAGATACGAATAATTTCGGTACCGTGGATTCCCTGGATATCGGGAAGGGAACCTTACGGTTCGTCCTGGATGGCGGAGTGGTAGAATTGGATCGCCCCTCTCTGACCGAGGAACCTGGTGTAACGCAGCCCAAGATTCCGCCCTATCCCCGGCCACGCACGGACTTGCTCGAATTGATATGGAGCATTTCGGAAAATCTGGGACTAAAACCATCCTGTCTTTTCCTCTGGGAAAATCCCTATAACCCATACTCGGAAAGTATCAATTTATCCGAACTATGGCTGCTGGACACCAATAGTAAGGTCCGTACCAGCGTTGCCCAGGGCAGGGAGGGCCTCTACCTGCCGGTCAACCATGCGGGGGATTGGAAATCCCTGAAACCCTATCTCGAATTGATAGACCAGCGGGGGCTTAATATGGTGGTCATCGACATGAAGGATGACTATGGCCGCCTCCGGTTTACCCCGAAAAATCCTGTCCTGAGCACCAAGGGGCGGGTCTTCAGACCCCTCGATCTTGACGAGTTTTTGAAGCACATGCAGGATCGGGGTATCTACACCGTGGCCCGGATCGTGGTTTTTAAAGACGGCGAATTGGCAAAAAAGGACGGGGGAAAGTTTGCCCTCTGGGATTCCCGTACCAATAAGCCCTGGGCCGGTTATTACGATACACGCCAAAAGAAACCGGCCTCCGGAGAAACCGGGGGGACGAGCCAGAATCCCCTGGTTCAAATCCTTCCCGCCGACGATCCGGACTATGAAATCCTGAGAACCTACTATGATGAAAACTGGGTAGACCCCTATTCGGAGGAAGTCTGGGACTATATTTCCACCCTCGCCGGGGAACTCCATGAACGGGGCTTTGACGAGATTCAGTTTGACTATATCCGTTTCCCCACCGATGGAGTCAACCTATCGGATGCCCGGTACCGTTGGCGGGATAAGGGCATGGACATGGACAGCGCCATCCTTTCTTTTCTCCGCCATGTCCGATCCCGGATGGATGCCCCTATTTCCATTGATATTTACGGTGCCAACGGCTGGTACCGGACCGGCGCCCGGACCGGTCAGGAGGTAGAACTCTTGGCCCCTTATGTGGACGTGATCTGTCCCATGTACTATCCCAGTCACTTTGAACAGCACTTCCTCGCCCAAGCCCCGACGGAACTCCGTCCCTACCGTATCTACTACCAGGGGACCCAACGTACCGAGCGGATCAGCCGGGATCAAATCATCGTCCGGCCATACGTCCAGGCCTTTTACCTCAACGTGTCCTATGACCGCAAATACTACAACCCGGACTATGTGCGCCTCGAAGTCGAAGGGGTCCGGGACGCCGGAAGCCCCGGTCTTACCTACTGGAACAACTCGGGCCGCTACGAAGATATCCCCTTGCCGCCGGTTGAAGCAGCCTTAATAAAGTGAGGAATTTGTGGTATATGGGATTATAAAAAAAATTCTACCCATTTAACCGTATTGAGGGAAATTTATCTTGACATAATCCAGCGGATAGATTATATTTTAATCAGTTGTTGGGGGTGTAGCTCAGTTGGCTAGAGCGTTTGAATGGCATTCAAAAGGCCAGGGGTTCAATTCCCCTTACCTCCAATTTAATTCCTTTACCGTATATTGATATCGGGGCTAGATAATCAGCGTCCTTCTAGGGCAGGAAAATCCCTGGAGCGCTCACTCTAGGGTTCTGGTACAAGATACGATAGAATTGCAAGCTTTTGAGCCAGAATATGTCGATCAAGTGAACATCTCAGGTCATGCTAAGGACTATCTTTCCGAAATGACATCAGACAAAGAGGAAAAAGCAACTTCAGTAGACCCTTTACCGGAACAGGAAAGCCTAAATCATTCAAGTATAACTTAACTAAGCGGAAGATTATTATTACCCTCCGCTTCTTGTTTTCTGTAGAGATAACTTTTCTGTCATTGCCGGCATGAAGGCGGCTTACTGTATTCGTATCATTTTATTCCTGATTTCAAAAGTTTCCTTTTTATAGTTTTTCCATGACGTTCCTCCTATTCGATATTCTCGTATTCCTTCTCTTATCGCTTCTATAAGCCGTTCTTCCCGTTCGCTGTATATTTTTTCATCCATTATTTGCTTTAATGCTTCAAAGGTTATATCCAGCGGATCCTTATTATCTTGTAATGCGTATGCCCCCAATATGAACGCAGTAAATATTTCTGTTCTCATGGTTCTGTCTTGTAAGCGTAATTGATTCCCCCAGGTTGTTACTGTTTTTTTACCCGCTCCTTCAACACGCACTAAATAATCTCCATTAGTATCGTAATGAAATACCAATAATTTATTCTGTATATCCGCTGCCGCTTTATTTGCATAATCACTTTGTATCCAGGAATAAAGCCGTGTGGGCGCTACTGTTGATACGTCCATCTCCCGGGTAAATTCATCAAGAGACCCTGTTGTTTCTTCTGTTGTTGTTACACACCCAAGAAACATAACCATCGCAATGATCAGTATAAAAGTGATCATAAATCTGTATAAATTATTTTTCATATTTATCCTCTCCGAGACATTGATCTATAAAAAAATTTAAACCACCCTGAAAACAAACAATTCCTTTATTGAGGAATTTGCAAACCCCTATGGAGGTACACGCCTTTCCCCCATATAGAAAGATAGGGGGGGGGGGGGGGGGGGGGGAAAAAAAATTAAAATAAAAAAAAAAATATAAAAAAAAAAAACACTC
>JAITNP010000165.1 GCA_031290455.1 Treponema sp.
TCCTCCCCCACCGTGCCAGGGTCCAGGATGCGGGAGCTTGAGGCCAGGGGGTCCACCGAGGGGTATATCCCCAGTTCCACGATCTTCCGGGAAAGCACGGTGGTGGCGTCCAGGTGGGCAAAGGTGGTGGCCGGCGCGGGGTCGGTGATGTCGTCGGCGGGCACGTAGACCGCCTGTACCGAAGTGATGGAGCCCTTTGCGGTGCTGGCGATGCGCTCCTGGAGGGCGCCCATCTCGTTTGCCAGGGTGGGCTGGTAGCCCACCGCGCTGGGGATGCGCCCCAAAAGGGCGGAGACCTCCGCCCCCGCCTGGATAAAGCGGAAAATATTGTCGATGAAGAGGAGCACGTCCTGCCCGCCCTCGTCGCGGAAATGCTCCGCCATGGTGAGCCCCGAACGGGCCACCCGCATACGGGCGCCGGGGGGCTCGTTCATCTGGCCAAAGACCAGGGCGGTTTTGGCGATAACCCCGCTTTCGTTCATGTCCTTCCAGAGTTCCGCCCCCTCACGGGAACGCTCCCCAACCCCGGCGAAGACCGAGTAGCCGGAATGTTCGGTGGCGATGTTGCGGATCAGCTCCATGATGATAACGGTCTTGCCCACCCCCGCGCCGCCAAAGAGGCCGATCTTCCCGCCCTTGGCGTAGGGGGCCATCAGGTCGATAACCTTGAGCCCGGTTTCCAGTACTTCCGTGGCGGGGCGCTGCTCCTCAAAGCTGGGGGCCGCCCGGTGGATGGTGGCGTAGTCCTTGCAGCTAAAGGCCCCCTTGTCGTCGATGATCTTGCCGGTGACGGAGAACATGCGGCCCAGCACTTCCTCCCCCACGGGGACCCGGATGGAACTACCCGAGTCCTCCACCTCCAAACCACGGGAGAGCCCTTCGGTGGCCTCCATGGCAACGCAGCGCACCCGGTTATCCCCGATATGCTGCAATACCTCCAAGACCACTGGTGGTCGGACCACTGATTGGTCGCTGGTTTTAACTTCCAGGGCATTTAAAATCCCGGGAACCGCATCTTTTTCAAAACGGACATCCACTACTGGACCAACTATCTGGATAATACGGCCTAAACCAGCCATTTTATATTCCTCCCTTGCACCTTGCATTTCCGGCAGGGGCTGTCAGCCCCCTGGTCTTTTTATATGGCGGGGTGAAGCTCCGTAAGGATCCCCGAAAATCTACAAGTCCGACAGGCTCCTCCACGCTTCCCCGCTATTCCGAGAGCGCCGCGGAACCGGAAATTATTTCCGATACTTCCTGGGTAATACCGGTCTGCCTGATCCGGTTATAGGAGAGCTGCAAGGATGCAAGCATTTCTTCCGCATTTTTCGAGGCTTCATCCATTGCGGCCATCCGGGCGCTTTGCTCACTGACATAGGCTTCCACCAGGGCGCTATAAATCAACCCTTTTATATAAAGCGGCGCCAGCGTGTCAAAGACCGCCTGTTCAGAGGGCAAATACTCAAACTGCAGCTCCACCCGTTTCTGACCTCCGTGCCGGGCAATTTCCTCCTGAATTTTTTTCGCGCTCAACGGAAGGAGCTGCAGGTCCGTGGGCAGAAGCTTAATCGTACTGTACATGTGGGTATATACGATATGCACTTCATCAAACATACCCCATACATATTGGGAGATAATATAATCCGCTATGCCCCGGGCATCCTCCATATCCGGCATCCGGGATTTAAAAGAAAAATTTTCCAGGATGAGATGGGAAGCATGCGCAAAATACCGGTATCCGATGGAACCGACCAGAATCAGCAGCGGGTTCGTAAGCCGGGAACACAACTGGTTGACCTGCCGGAATATATTGGCATTGTATCCCCCGGCCAATCCTTTGTCGCTGGTTACCACCACCACTGCGGTATGGAACGTATTATTCCGGACGGGCCTGCTGAAAAAATCACTCTGCATCATGCCCGCGCCGGATATAATATCGTACATAGATTTCTGAATCCGGGTAAAAAAAGGCTCCGTATCCTCCAGAATCCGCCGGCCCTTCCGCAGTTTTGCCGTGGAAATAAGATTCATGGCCTTGGTAACTTGCAACGTCTGTCTGATGGCGCGCATCCTAAGCTGTAGATCCCGTAAATTCGCCATACTGGTTCCTATTTCTTAAGGTCTTTGTACTGTTCTACTGCGGACCGCAGTTCCTGTTCCTGCCCGACGGTGGCGGTTCCTGTTTTTGCGATGCTGTCCAGCAATCCGGCATGATGGGCTTTAAGGTATTCCCGGAACCCTTTAATAAAGGCCCCGGCCTTTTCCCTAGGTACATCCAAGAGATAGCCGTTGATGGCGATAAACAGAACCGCCGTCTGTTCTTCCATTGCCAGGGGAGAAAACTGGGGCTGCTTGAGGACCTCCATGAGCCGCTCCCCCTGGGCCAGTTTGTCCTGGGTCGCCTTGTCCAGGTCGCTCCCGAACTGGGCAAAGGCCGCCATCTCCCGGTACTGGGCCAGATCTATCCGCAGCCGGCCCGCAATCTTGCGGATCGCCTTGGTCTGAGCCGATCCGCCGACCCGGCTTACCGAAAGCCCCACGTCTACGGCAGGCCTGAACCCGGCATTGAAGAGTTCCGAATCCAGGAAGATCTGCCCGTCGGTGATGGAAATAACATTGGTGGGAATATAGGATGAAATATCTCCGGCCTGGGTTTCCACGATGGGAAGGGCGGTAATGGAGCCCCCTCCCCGTTCAGGGGATAATTTGGCGGCCCGTTCCAGCAGCCGGGAATGCAGGTAAAACACATCTCCAGGGAAGGCTTCCCGGCCGGGAGGTCTGCGGAGGAGCAGCGAAATGGTCCGGTATGCCACCGCGTGCTTGGAAAGATCATCGTAGACCACGAGCACATCCTTGCCCTGATGCATGAAGTGTTCTGCCATGGCCACAGCAGAATAGGGTGCCAGATACTGAAGGGCTGCGGAATCCGAAGCAGAAGCCAATACCACAAAGGTATAGTCCATGGCCCCAAAGCGTTCCAGGTTCTTTATAATCGCCGCCACCGAGGATGATTTCTGGCCTATGGCGCAGTAGACGCAATAAACCCCCTGTCCTTTCTGGTTAATGATGGCGTCAATCGCCAGGGCGGTTTTCCCGGTCTGCCGGTCTCCGATGATGAGTTCCCGCTGTCCCCGGCCTATGGGAATCATGGCGTCCACCGAGAGGACCCCGGTTTGCAGGGGCTCGTTTACACTGCCCCGATCAATAACCGGCGCTGCCGGCGTTTCAACGGGAAGGAATTCCGCGGCTTCCAGCGGACCGTTCCCGTCTATTGTCGCTCCCAGGGGATTCACCACCCGGCCCAGCAGGGCAGGGCCTACGGGCACGGATACGACCTTTCCGGTCCCCCGGGCTTCTTCTCCGTCTTTTACCAGCGATTCTCCGGAGAGTAATACACAGCCTACCCCGTCTTCCTCCAGATTCAGCACAATCCCGGTGGCCCCGGAAGCAAAGTCCACCAGTTCTCCGTATACGACTTGATCCAATCCGTAGATCCGGGCTACCGAATCCCCTACCTGGGCAACGAAGCCCACGGAATCAGAGGTGGCCCTGCCTTCCCAATGCTGAATCTGTTCCGCTAAAACCTTGGTGAGATCTCCGAAATTTACCATGAAAACCCTCCGGCAGTCCCGGTTCCTCCGGGAGCCGCCTGTAAATGAACTGCCAGTTCCTGTAACTGTAAGCGCAGGCTGCAATCCAGGGACTCGCTGCCAATCCGCAACCGGTATCCCCCCAGCAGTTCCGGCGCCAACTGTGTAATCAGCCTGATTTTCCGGGATCTGGTCTTTTGCTGCAATCGCCTTTCCAGGGTTGCCTGAAAATCTGGTTCCATGGGAACCGCCGATTCCAGGATAACCCTGAGGATGCCCTTTTTATCTTCCAGAATCCTTTCGATTTCCCTGATCAGGGCGTCGCTATGGGTAAAGAACCCTTTTCGTATCAGCAGGACCACGGTCCGGCAGGCAAGTTCCGCGCCCCGGCTTTGGACGCCCTCCAGCGCGGACCGGATCATCCCTTCCGCCTGAGCGGCGGAACAGGTCCCTGAAACCCTGCCGGGAATCCCCTGGAAAGCGGAAACCATAGCCTTCAAAGCGACCAGCCCGTCTTCCCCCGTATTCACGTCATCAAAGCTGCCGGCATTGATAAACGCCCACGCCCAGCGTTCCGCAGAAAACACGATTAATCCTTCCCCAGTTCCTGGAGGAGCAGCCCCGCAAGCCGGCGGCTGTCTTCCCGGTTGAGTTCCCGCTGGAGCAGCCGGCTTGAAGCGCTGATCACCAGGGCCGCGGCTTCGGCCTTAAAGAGCGCCGCCGCAGCCTGCCGTTCCACCTCCGCCTGCTGCCGGGCACGGGCAATGAGGGCCGCCGCTTCCGCCTTTCCTGCGACAAGAATCTCCACCGCCTGCTCTTGGGCTGTTTCCCGGGCGCGTTGAATAATAGCTTCCCCTTCCCCTTCGGCGTTTTTCAGCCGGTCCTCATACTGTTGCACTAAAACCTCGGCCTGGGCCTTGTCTTTTTCCGCCTCTTCAATCGTATGCTGAATCTTGTTAGTCCGGTTCTCCATAAACTGGGTTACCGGCTTAAAAAGGACTGCCCGAAGGACAAAAAACAACACCCCAATGTTGATTAGGGTAATCAGAAAGGTCGCTATGGAAGGCTCAATCATAATGGGCCTGTTACGCCTTGGTGAATATGAGGATGGCAATAACAAAACCGTAGATGGCAGTGGCTTCCGCCAGGGCTATGCCCAGAAAAAATACGGTCATGATTTTCCCCGAGGCTTCGGGCTGCCGGGCAATAGCCTGGGCGGTTTCTCCGGTGGCTATGCCGATACCAACTCCCGCGCCGATACCGACGATTACCGCAATCCCTGCGCCGATTAAGAAGAAAAGATTCGTTTCCATGTAATACACTCCTTATTATGAGCCGCTATTTTTTAGCGCCTTTATTATCGGTTTGTTTTCTTATACACCTGCCTTATTCGAAGGCGGGGTTTACTACCCCTGCTCCCGGGTTCTTCCTTATGCGCTACGGGGTCTGCATAATCATACCTCCACCGCTTCGGCAACAAACAGGGTGGTCAAAAAGGTAAAAACCACTGCCTGAATAAGGCCGTCAAATAAGTCAAAATAGAGGGACAATACCGCCGGAACTATCAGGGGTACGGGCAGGGCGATTTCTATCAGGAGCATGATGATGAAGCCCCCTAAAATGTTGCCGAAGAGCCGGAGGCAGAGGGACAGGGGCCGGACGATGTATTCCAGCAGGTTAAAGGGAAGCATCAGGGGTATCGGATAGAGCAGATGCTTACCCCAGCCCTTTATGCCCCGGGCCTGGATCCCGCCGACAAGGACCAGCATAATAGACACTACCGCCAAGGCGGCGGTCAAATTAATGTCCCTGGTGGGGGGCTTGATGGTGAAAGGGGGTTCGAGCCCGAAGGCTGATATGGAAAGGGGCGACAGAACCGGCAGAAGATTCGCCAAAAGCAGGAACAGGAAAACGGTGCCGATATAGGGACCATAGGTTTTGGCCCGGGGCCCGAAATGCTCATGGGAAAAATTGTTCAGGAATTCTATCATGGCCTCCAGAAACACCTGGGGACCTTTGGGGACCGCCTTTAAATTGCGGGTCAAAATCAGGGAGCCGATAATTAAAATGGCCATCACCACCCAGGAGACCAGCACGGTTTCATTGATATCTATAGCATGTATTTCTTTTCCTAAAAAAACAAAGGAACTATTCCCCGGAAAGGGGATAGAAAAAACAACGGTAAATTCTTTTAAGGCGTCTTTAATATCCATTTTACGTTAATCCATAAACTTTCAGTATGAGAAAGTACATCCTTTTCACATCAATTTTGCTTAAAGAAAAAGTCATCGGCAAAATATTTCTTTAAGAGCTCTTCCGAAACATGGTCCTTTTTGTGCATTTGGGTATAAGTGGCTTCCAGGAACCCCTTAGTCAAATAAAAACACCCCAAAAGGAAAAATTCCGCCACCTTGGTGATCACTTCCATGGCCTGATACATCCTGATGGGACTATCCAGGGCGAAATCGGTCATGACGTATTCGATGACCGTCTGCTGGGCCAAATTAACCGAATATACGGTTTCAGAAACCGGAATCCCCCGCTGCACCTGTTCCTTTCCCAGGGTAACAAAAAAGCCCCCCACCAGCGACCGGTCCAATCCCCG
>JAITNP010000106.1 GCA_031290455.1 Treponema sp.
TTTGTGATCAATCATTATGCGTCGCCCCAGGAAACGGACTTGAGAATCGCGGAAGGCGGGAGCGTATATCTTGAGCAGAAGAGCATTCAGCTCAAGCCCATGGAGATAAAGCGCATCCCGGTTTCGTTTGTGGAAGGAAATAACCATGACTGAAATACACCTTAATATATTTCTGAGTGAATTACAGCCTAATATATTTCTTGAGATTATGCGGGGGCTGGTAACAATTGCCGGGTGGTGGGTGCTGTTTTACAAACTACACCGTCCGCCCAACAAGGCGAGGCGTATCGCCCTGCTGGTAAGCCTTCCGGCGCTGTACTTTTTTTGGAGGTTTTATGTCTTTAATGGCATCTCAATTTTTGGGATTTACCCTCCTACCTTCTTCGCGGTTTTCTGGGCCTTTATAATCCTCTTTTTCGCGCTGCTTGACGGCGACTGGCGCGCTTCATTTTTTACCGCGATATTCTACATAGGCGCGGAACAGATTATCGACGTTACCCGTATGTGCGCCTACGGCTACATTACAGGCGGGTGGCCCCAGCCATTCACGCTCGAAAGATATATGATGTTAAATCTACAATATCTTTTTTTGCTGGGCTGGACGGTTTTTTATTACCGGATATTGATAAACCGCAAGATCGAGATGTCCCTGCGCAACGCTCTTATGACACTTGCGCCGCCTATTGCCATGTTTTTTCTGCTCACCAGTTTTGACGAGATTGCCCTGCCGCTTTTGGAACGAGGCGACAATATTTATAGTATAGGGTTTATGACTGGGTTTATTTTCTTTATCTCGCACCATTTGAGTTTTTATCTCCATGTCAGACAGATGAAATTGTTCGACCTGAATATGCAAAGCCAAACCCTGCAATCCCAGCTTGAGTCGCAAATCCGTCAAAACCGGCTCATTGAAGGCGCGCAAAAGCAAGCCGCGGAAATCCGCCATGAGATGAAGAATCTGATCTTCGCGCTGCAAATCGAATTGAAGCAGCAGAATTACGAAGGGATAGAGACGCGGCTTAACACGCTGGCGGGAGAATTGAAACACTATGAACTGAAGCCCTATACCGCCGTTCCGGTCATCGACGCGATGATTTCCTATAAGGGGGAAACGCTGAGGGAATACGGCGCGGCGTTTACGGTAACGGCTGATCCACTGGGCATCGACGATGCCCTTGCCTATGACCTTACGTCTTTGCTGGCAATCGCGCTGGATAACGCAATAGACGCCCTTGCCTTTGGAGTCATGAAGGACGCACTGGTGTGCTTAGAGATACGGCGGTGGAAGAATATGGTTTTTATCCAAGTTACCAACCCACTGACCGAGTCTCTCAAGTACCACAACGGCGAACTGCAAAGCACGAAGGACGAACCCGGACACGGCTTTGGTCTTCTCGCGCTCCGCCGTATTGTTGAACGCTACTTCGGCGAGGTAAAGATTTCCGGCAAGGACGGTATGTTTTCTTTGGAGGTAATGCTGGGGGGCTAAAAAGGTCTGGAGAGATTGAACAACTCAAAGCGAAAATACGTGTGGATACTGGGTATTTCTCTGAAAATAATATACAAGGTTTTACGACGTCCGGGTTGATTAATTCGACAGCCTCATTGAGGCTGTTGGAAAACGTGAGAAACAGGAACATGTGTGGTATACTCAAACAATTATGGTACGATACAAACAATGAGATTCCTCCCAGGGACTATTTCTCACCGTCAATCGCTCAGATCAACTAGTACCGGGAACGTTTGAGTTTACCCTGGACGCTCTTGTTGATAGAATGGATGTAAGCCGCTTTGACGCCCAGTTAAAAAATGACGCAACCGGCCTCCGTACAATCTTTGAGGTATCCACGCCAAAACGACGGAGACTGTTCACCACCGCCATAGGTCGCGCCAAAAGTCATGTTTGTAAAAGATGGACGCCGAAGCCGAGTATCTCGTCTTTCAGATAGATCACGTTGATGTCCCCTGAGGTGGCACGTTTTGCGCTGTCGTAATTAAACGCCATGCCAAGCCGCTCAAGATAACCTATCGCTTTCGGAACACTCCACGAGGCGATTGCGATATGTCCCAGCCTGCCGGTGCCTTGCGATTTGAGTACCTCAATCTTGTCGCTCGCAAAAATCGAACTTGAGCCGATTTTCAGGTTAAAACCGAAGAGCGATTCAAAAAGTTTCGCGCCCTTCAGCGCCTCATCTTCCGAGCCGGTGTTAATGCCGATATGTACCATAGAAAAGCCAAGCATACTCAGCAGGGCTTCGCGGCAGAGCGCGCTGATTTTATCGAAGTCGCCCGCGTTGATAAGATCGGCGTTCACCATCCATGACCCGCCGCAGGCGAGGATTTTCTCATACGCGGTATATTTCGCGATATTGTCCGCGTTGATACCGCCGGTGGGCATGAATTTAATGTTCCCGTAAGGCGCGGCAATCGCCTTGATATAATCCAGCCCCCCCGCCTGTTCCGCGGGAAAAAACTTTACCACATCAAGACCCGCTTCGATAGCCATCTCAATATCGGATGGATTGGAACAGCCCGGGGTTATCGGTATGCCTTTTTCAGCACAACACGCGACAATTTTCGGGTTAAAGCCCGGACTCACGATAAATTTCGCGCCCGCAGCTATTGCCTTATCGACCTGTGCCGTGCTGAGTACCGTTCCCGCACCCAGTAGAATATCCGGAACTTCGGCGTTTACGCGGCGAATCGCCTCCTCGCCACTGGCTGTGCGAAATGTAATTTCCGCGCAGGGTATCCCCCCCTTGATAAGGGCTTTTGCCAGCGGAACCGCTTTTGCGGCGTCGTCGATTTTGATAACCGGTACGATGCCGATTTTACCGATTTTTTCTAAAACTGCGTTCATAGCTTCTCCTTATTTCAACACGTCCATAGAGATATTATCCATATCATCGAACGTCTGATTTTCACCGGCCATAGCCCAGATAAAAGTATAGGCGGTGGTGCCTCCACCGAAATTAATCGACCACGATGGCGATATAACCGGGACCTATACCGTTGTACGGTGTTACATTTAAAGGACACTTAATTAAACCGTATGCCCCCGGTCTGTTCAATCTTTATGCTGAACCGGTCTCCCGTATTTACCCACCGATGCAGTGCACTGCCATTAACTGAACGTACTCCCATGTTTTGCGCAAAATCTGCATCGGTTAAAAGTTGTAACAACCGTTCTCGATAAACCGATGGAATAAACCCATAATCATCCTCCTCGGGAATCTCAAAAGCGGATGCATGTAAATAAATGCCATCTTGAGCGGAAACCACATTACTAAAGATCCGGTAAGGAATGGCAATGTTTTTTTGTCTTCCCGATGTAATTTCAGAATAGGTAAAATTCAATACCATACAGTCAAAAAATATATCGGTTCCTGGTATCGTAATCTCTCTTCTCCATTCTGCAAAAGGAACAGCAGTATTATCAGGATCAGCAGCGGAATAATCTATTCGTAATTGGGTAACGCCATTGGTAACAGACAAAACACGGACCGCAAGAACCTTTTCACTTTGCTCTAAATATTTTATCGCTACCGAAAGCTCATGAATCCGCTTTTCCCGTTCGACAAAATCATTTATGGAAACAATAACCTTCATTACACCGGTAATCGCAAGAAGAGCTACGATAATACCCGCTAAAATTGGAAGAAGGGTTAAAAAATTATGGGCTATCTTTCCCAGTGCCTCAAGAATTGCGGAAACAACCGCGCCAATACTCATTTTTTTCTGCCCGCCTGATGCCGCTGCCACCAGAAGATGAGCTTTATAAAAGCTTTGTAAAAAGAATACTCCTGCGATTATGCCAAAAAAAAGAACACTACATACCGCTATTCCTTTTACCGTAAAAATAGACACTAAAAAATCAGAAAAGGTGTCCATCTTATTAAAGAATTCAACATGGTTCATGGTTATGCCCAACCCTGCTATTCTGCTACAAATTCAATGGCGCCGGTCTGTATATGTATCACCAGATCATACCACCTATCAACCTGGAATCGGGCAACTGTATTCATATCATGTACTGCGTTTCCGGTTATTTGTTTCCTTAAAGTATTATCCGGTGCTATATCTCCATATTTTTTTATATCCGAAAAAAACAAGGTGAGGCGCTGCCGCTTATCATCACCCAGGTCAAAACCACCATAGATTTTAGGAAATCCATCATCGTAATACGGATAGAGCGGAACACCCTTATCCGGAGCCACATAATCGGTAAATATCCGATACGGAAAGACCCAATACACATCATGTGCGAAAATTCCGGTATCTTCCTGGAATTTTAAACAATCAATGAAAAGCTCTTCTCCCCCCAATGCAATGATATCCGAATGAAGAAGCGATTGTTCTTTAGCGAGTTCTTCCAGGTCTTTTCCTTCAATATCGTCCAGAACCATGGAATAAAAACGAAATTCCGTCTTTATGATACCGTTCTTTCGTTCAATTATTTTGAACCTGATGGGGACAAGCACTTCTTTCAAGCGTGCGAGTTCCTTTTGCTTCTTGTTTTCCCTTTTTTCTTGACAGCTTACGAGGGAATACACCATAATAACAGCCAATAGAGCCCATAGTATACCATAACCTTTACTTTGATTCATAATCCGTTCACCCCCGGCGGACCATGGAATTCCAGGGGTTTGAGCCAAAACGGATCAGGAAATAAAACCAGCCGAAGGCGAATCCTGCAAGGTGGGTTAAGTGGGCAACGCTGCTCCGAAACCCCGTGAAGGATGACACCAGCTCGATAAGGGTAAATCCTAACACCATGATGGGCGCCCGGAGGGGTAGGATTCCCCAAATGAAAACCACCGCATCAGGAAAGAAGGTGGCATAGGCTAACTGTACGGCAAAAAGCGCCCCCGATGCTCCCAGGAGGAACACCCAATACGCACCGGTCAAGTAGTATACAAAAAACGAGAACATCCCCGCCAGTATCCCGGTAAGCATATAGTACAGGAGGAATTCCTTGCTCCCGATATGGCGTTCAACCTGGGTGCCGAAAATGAACAGGCCAAGCATATTGAAGAGCAGGTGGCTTATACCCCCATGGGCAAACATATAGGTCACCACCTGCCATACCCAGCCGTTGAGTACCGCAACGGGATTAAGGGCGATATATGAGGTTATCGGGTACATCTGCTGCAGGATATACACGAGGATATTGATGCCGATAACGAATAGTACCGTATTATCATAACGGTAACGAAAGGGCCGTCTGAAAAACAACATATTATCATTATACGGCTATCAGTACTTTTGGTCAATTGCTCCATGACCCAATATCTCATGCTTATAGATCAGCATGTGGATTTGTCGAATGAATACATAGCAGTAAACGTACCGCTTTGACCAAAACCAGTATACCGCATAGAAGGATTTAATATCCAGCGGCAGTGTCCAAGATCACCACTCCCGCCATCATAAATCCATCCATCAACCGCTTTAGTCAAAGTATCCCCATGCAAGATTACTCTCACCGATGAGAAGCCTTTTGGTAGAAACCATCCGGCATATCGGAAGGCTTTGATTGCCGATGTCCTATACTACCATGCGCCGCATTTAAAACACTACCATACTGTACTAAATCAGTATATTCATCTTTTAAATCTACATCATCAGGTAGTCCGGCTAGAAAACGATAGAAATTCAGCATATCAAGGGCATCTTGTAAATAGACACCTTTCAATTTACCTGCGGAGTAGGTGACTTTAGATGATGGGATACGCTATCATTTCCCCCAAATGCGGGACGTAACTCATTCCAGCGTCTTGTAATCCCGGTTCTTCGCGCATCAAAAGACTGGCCATTATCTGCTAATGCTTTGATATCACTCATTATATTGTTTTGTGTCCATGCATTATTTAATAAAATTAATGGTACAAAACAACCAACCCATAAAATCTTTTTCAGCATATACCAATCCCAATATACTTTTTACATTCAAATTAAGATGACCAGAATAAGGCAACCACAAAGCCGCAGAAGTCGCAGAAGTTTTTTATAACTAAATTTAGTTTTTCTTTCCTTCTTTGACTTATCCGACTTCGCAGTTAAAAAATCCTAACGTGTTGGATTGCCTACCCCGCACTCGCCTCGATAAAACGACCCTCCTGAACCACCTTAAGCACCTTCATCGGACACTTGGCAACACAAGTCCCGCAGGACGTACACTTGGCGTAATCCACCTTGGGAATACCGTTTTCCATGGTGATACACTTTTCAGGGCAGTTCTTCACGCACAGCTCGCACTTGATACAGCCAACATCGCAGGTCTTCTTCACCTGGGCCTTGAGGGGATTCCGGTTGGAACAGAGCGCCACAGCTCCCTTCCGGTCCCTGGGAAGCACCTGGATGAGCTGCTGGGGACACTCACCCATGCAGCCCTTGCAGCCCTTGCAGAGCTGGGCATTGATCTGGGGAAGCCCGTTCGCCCCCATGCTGAGGGCGCCGAATTGGCAGCTTTTTACACAGTCCCCGAAGCCCAGGCAACCCCAGGCGCAGAGCTTGGTGCCCCCGGCGGAGAGCTTCGCCCCCCGGCAGGTTTGCAGTCCCGCATACTCCCCCTTGAGGCGGGCATGGTCTTTGGAACCCTGACAGGCCAGCACCCCCATCACCGGCACGACCGACGCGCCGCTTACCCCCATGAGGGCGGAAAGCTGTTTTGCCACTGCCGCGCCGCCCACGGAACAGCGGTTGATTTCCGCTTGACCGGAAGCCACTGCCCCGGCGTACCCGTCACAACCAGGAAACCCGCAGGCCCCGCAGTTGGCTCCAGGCAGGGCCTCACGGACCTTGCCTTTCAACGGGTCCTCTTCAACCTTGAAGAATTCCTTGAAAAACCCCAGGGCTAAACCCAGGACAAACGCCAGCAGTACGGCAAAAAGGGCGGTAATTAGTACAATGTTCATATATCCCCCTATTTAACCAATCCAGAGAAACCCGCAAAGGCCATGGACATGAGGCCCGCAGTAATGAAGAGAATGGGCCGTCCTTGCAGAAACGTGGGGATAGGACTCGTGCGGATCCGCTTTCGGATTCCTGCCAGGAGCAGCAGGGACAAGAGGAACCCCATGGCTACCCCCAGGGCGTATACCACGGATTCGATGAAGTTATACCCGTTGCTGATGTTGTCAAAAGTAACTGCGAGGATGGCGCAGTTGGTGGTAATCAGGGCAAGGTATATACCCATGGACCCATAGAGGGCGGGCGCCGTCTTTTTCAGGTAGAATTCCACGAGCTGAACCAGGGCCGCGATAACCAGGATGAAAACCAGGATTTGCAGAAACACCAGACCCAGGGGTTCCAGGATGAACTTATAGATGGGCCAGGTAACGCAGGTTGCCAGTACGGTAACAAAGGTAACCGCCAGGCCCATGCCAATGGATTTATCCTCATCGGTACTCATCCCAATGAAGGGACAGAGGGCAAGGAACCGCATAAGAATCACGTTATCGATCAAAAAGGCTGAAATAAAAACTTTAAACAGAGTCATGCTGCTTGTTCTCCCTTCTCAAGTTCTGGCGCCAGGGGTTTTAACCGGGACTGGATGTACAGGTTCAGGCTGATAAACAGGCCGAACACGCAGAATCCGCCCGGAGGCAGGACGAAAAACAGGATAGGCTGGTAACTTTCAGGGAGGATCTGGATACCCAGAAGGGTTCCGCCTCCCAGGAGTTCCCGGACCACGGCGATGCCGGTTAATACCCAGGTATAGCCCAGGCCCATGCCCAGGGCGTCGGGGATGACATTAATGATACCCTGTTTTGAGGCAAAGGATTCAACCCGGCCCATGATGATGCAGTTCACGACGATGAGGGGAATGAAGACCCCCATGGCCTTGGAAAGATCCGGGAAATAGGCTTTTAACACGTAGTCAATGACCGTGGTAAAGGCGGCAATGACGATGATGAACACCGGGATACGGATGGAATCGGGAATGAGCTTCCTGAAGATGCTGATGACCACTTCCGACATGAGGAGCACGAAGGTCATGGACAGTCCCATGCCAATCCCATTGGCAACACTGGTGGTTACCGCCAGGGATGAGCACAGCCCTATCATCAGCATGAGGAGGGGATTCTCCCGTATCAGGCCGTTGGTGAAGATTCTGAATAGTTTCATGAGGGAACCTCCCTATTTATGTGCGGCAAGCCATGCGGCAGCCGCGGAGCCTGAAGCCTTAGCAACCGAGGAAACGGCCCGGCTGGTAATAGTGGCGGCGGTGATGGCCACAACATCCCCTTTGGGTTCAAAGGCGTCGGTGATGGATTTTCCCTCAAACTGCCCGTAGAAGGTGAGGTTCTTGGACTTATCCACGTAGTAGGTGGGAGAAGCGGCGTTTGCCCCGAGTCCCGGGGTATCCTGATGCTCCAGCACCTTGATCCTGCTGATCTTGTTGTCAACCCCGACCCCCACCAGGACCTTGATGGGGCCGCCGTAGCTGCCCGCGGAAGCCTGAACCACAACGCCTACGATCCCGTTGTTCTGCCGCGCCTCGTACTGGGATTCAAAGGCGACCGAAGAATCGGGACTCGTGATGTCTCCGGTAATATCCGTGAAACTGTCGGCCTGGGGAAAGAGTTCCTCCAGGGCCGCGTTCAAATCCGCCGCTTGCCGTTCGGCAATGACTTTTTCAGTACCGGAATACACAAAGGCAAGACCCACGCAAGCCGCAGTGGCATAGAGGGCCAGCACAATACCGAGTTTTAACATATTCTTCATTTTGCAGCTCCCTTTGCTTCAGGCTTTTTTGGCGGCACATAGCCGTATTTCTTCTGTAGCAGCCGGTTGAGGAAGGGGGTGAGGGCATTCATCATGAGGATGCCGTAGGTAACCCCTTCGGGGTAATTACCCCACTTCCTGATAAGCACCGTGATGATCCCCGCGCCGCACCCAAAGATGAACTTACCATTGGCGGTAACCGGTGCGGACACATAGTCAGTAACCATGAACACCGCGCCAAAACACACGCCGCCGCTCAAAAGGGCGAAGAGGGGGTCCATCCCCAGCAGGGCGGACAGGATGACCGTGGCGCCCACCATGGCCACAGGAGCCCGCCAGTCCATGGCCTTGACCACGAGGAGGTACACCGCGCCCACCAGGATCAGCAGTATAGAGGTTTCACCGATACACCCGGCGTAGTTGCCCAGGAACAGGGTTTTGAGGACCCCGCCATAGGTAACCGGATCAATGCCGAAATCCGCTCCCACATCCAGGATGGTACCGCCCAGCTTGACGATGCCCAAGGGAGTTGGGCCAGTTACGCCGTCTGGACGGGTCCAGGTGGTGATCGCTGCAGGGAAGCTCATGATAAGGAAGGCCCTGCCGATGAGGGCGGGGTTGAACACGTTGGCCCCAAGCCCGCCGAAGAACTCCTTGGCAATGACGATAGCGAAAATCGCCCCCAGGATAGTCATCCAGAGGGGGGTTGAGGGGGGAATTACCAGGGCCAGGAGCAGCCCGGTTACCGCTGCGGAACCGTCCTTAATACGGATATCCTGTTTAGTGATACACCGAAACAGGGCTTCCGCAACCACTGCCGTTACCACCGAGACCAGGATAGTTAACAGTGCGGGCACGCCAAAAATGACGATGCCGAAAATCAATACCGGTGCCAGGGCGATAAGCACATGCACCATGAGCTGCTGGGTGGTAACCGGAGAAACAATATGCGGACTGGATGAAAGAAACAGCAAGGGCTGTTGGTTATTTTCTGCCATAAGAACTCCTTTCCTTTAGGTGTGCGCCTGAGCTTTTTTCTGCTCTGCCGCTGCTTTCTGGGCCTGTTGTGCCTGTTGAGCTTGCTGCCGGGCGCGTAAGCGTCCCTTCCCCACTCTGAACCGCTGCACCAGTTTAATCCGGGCAGGGCACATGTAGGTGCAGCTCCCACATTCAATACAATCCATGAGTCCTGCCTTGACCGCTTCGTCCAGGTCCCCCGCTTCCAGGGCCATGTTCATGATCACCGGGGAGAGCCGGCAGGAGCAGTTCCTGAGACAGCGTCCGCACCGGATACAGGGACCTTCGGCAACCGCAGCGGTTTCTTCCGCGGTCATAAGGACAATCCCCGAGGTGTTTTTCTGAATCGGAATCAGCAGGTTCGGCACGGAACTGCCCATCATGGGACCGCCAAAGAGGATACGCTTGAGTTTACTGTAATCAACGTCTATAAATTCAGGGGGCAGGTCCGGGATCAGCGTACCAATGGGAGCCCGGATGTTCCGGGGAGTCTTGCAGGCATTGCCGCTCACCGTGAGGTCCCGGTCAATGAGGGGCTTCCCCAGGGTAAAGGCTTCGGCAATGGCCACCAGGGTTCCCACGTTCTGGACGATGCAGCCCGCGTCTGCCGGAAGCCCGCCGGAAGGCACCTCTCTGCCGGTCAGGGCAGTGATGAGCAGTTTTTCTCCTCCCTGGGGGTAGCGGGTCTTACAAAGCCCCACCTGGATGTCCCCTGGATACTCTCCCAGCCGGACTTCCCGCTCGATCATGGGAATGAGCTTTGCCTTGTTATCCTCCATCCCGATGATGGCCCGGTTTACCCCGGTAATCTTCATCACAATGGCAAGCCCCTTCACCAGGAGATGGGGCTTTTCAGTCAGCACCGCCTCATCAGTGGTGAGATACGGCTCACATTCGGCGCCATCGGCAATGATAAAATCAATGTGTTTATTCGGCGGCGGATTCAGTTTCACATGGGTGGGAAAACCCGCCCCCCCCATGCCCACGATCCCCGCGTCCCGAATCCGCTTGAGGGCCTCCTCTTTGGTGCAGCTAAAGGCATCCAAAGGCGGCATCAATACTGTATCAGGATCGCCCTCTTCAAGAGGGGCAGCCTCGATCACGATACAGGGCCCGTCGCTGTTATTCGACTGGGTATGCGGCTCGATTTTCTTCACTATCCCCGTAATAGAGGCATGAACCGGCGCGGTCATGGGGCCGGGGCTTGCCGCATCGGCAATTCTCTGCCCCCGGATAACCCGATCCCCAACCTTGACGAGACTCTGATTCGGCGCGCCAAGATGCTGATTAATGGGGATAATCACCTGCTTCGGCGGCGGCGTCAAATCTACCGGTTTTCCCTCGGTAGCATCCTTTCGGGTTGAAGGAAAACGCAAGCCTCTCTTAAATGTACTTACAGACATTCCAAGCTTCTCCTTTT
>JAITNP010000143.1 GCA_031290455.1 Treponema sp.
AAGGTCAGATTGCCGGTTTCACCCACCTGTTTCAAAAAGCCCATCATGGTGATGACCGGCTTTGATATGATGCCGGCCAGATAGAGACCGAGCATAACGGCGCCGCCGATAGACACAGCGGACAGCAGGGTCAACACCAGGGTGAGAGAATAGGCGTCCCGGGTATTCTCGTCTTTCAATTCCCTGGTCCCTGCGTCGATGTTCTCTGTCAGGATATCCAGCTCATTCTGAATGCTGATTCCCATGTTTGAAACGACGATTAAAAATTTTCTGGCATCCGTTTCGTCGCCGGCTTGAAGATACCCCTTCATCTCCTCAACGGCTATCTGAAACCGGTTAAGCTCAAGCTGGGTCTTTTCCAGTTGTACGATGCCGTCCACCGAAGCCAGATGTATCCAGAGATAATGCATCTCCTCCTCCACAGCCGCCTGAAAGTATTCTATATTGTCAATCGCAACCTTCAGCTTCTCCTCGTCCGCGATGTAGATGATACCGTCGCGGTAATTGATCCGCACCCTCTGCAGCGCAACGCCCAGGCGGCCGATACTGGCCGCATTCTCAAGCTGGACATACATCACCTCTTCATCGTCGTTCAATTGTATCAGGCCGATAACGCCAAAGACGCTGACCACAAGGGTAAGCATTGCCACCAACAGGAAGCCGGTTATCAGCTTGGTTCTCATTTTCATGTTTTTCATGCTCAAATACCCCGGATATAGTAATATTCCATAAAAATATAGAATATGAGAGCCTCTTTCAAAACTCTTAACATGTGATATACAAAGGCGAGAGGACCTGCTATAATAGGGGTTGATAAAAAACCAAATAGGAGATCATCGCTATGAAAACAATAACCGAAATAATAGGAGGCGCGCAAGCCTTTCTGGATGGTGATAGTGGCTCAAGATACTGATAATTCCATATGTGGGTAATGTACTAAATGGGGATAATTTCTTGGCTATATCATTTTTTCTATTGCATAATTGCAAACATAACTCCATTGAAAAATAATACCAAATAGCGTACCGTATAGGATAATGAAGATTTTAGTCATTGGCAGCGGTGGCCGCGAACATGCCATCATCAAGAAACTCAAAGAAAATCCTGCGGTTACCCAGCTTTACGCGATGCCGGGGAACGGCGGTATTGCTTACGATGCCCTGTGCCTTGGGGGATCGCCCACGGATGGCAAAGCCGCTTTGGGCCATGCAAAAGCCTACGGGATTGATTTCGCCGTTGTTTCCCCGGATGATCCCCTGGTACGAGGGGTCGCGGATACCCTCCGTTCCGCAGGTATTCCCACATTTGGACCGAGCGCGCAGGCTGCGGCCATTGAGGGAAGCAAGGTTTTTTCCAAGAATCTTATGAAAGCCTACGGTATCCCCACGGCAGAATACGATGTTTTTGACAACCCGGCGGCAGCGGCTTCGTGTATTGAAAAGGGGAACAGGTATCCGGTGGTCATCAAGGCGGATGGGCTTGCCCTGGGAAAGGGGGTCATCATTGCCCAAAATCTTTCCGAAGCCCAGGATGCACTCCAGCACATCATGGAAGACAAAATTTTCGGCCCCAGCGGAAACCGCGTGGTGGTCGAGGAATTTCTTGAGGGTGTTGAAGTTACGGTTCTTGCCTTCACCGACTCAAAGACCATCATCCCCCTGGTTTCCTCCATGGATCATAAGCGGGCCTTCGATAATGACGAGGGGCCGAACACCGGGGGCATGGGGGTTATCGCCCCTAATCCCTGGTACACCCCTGAAATTGCAGCGGAGTGCATGGCGCGTATTTTCCGCCCCACCATTGAGGCCATGAACCGGGAAGGCCGTCCTTTTAAGGGCTGCTTGTATTTCGGTCTCATGCTCACCGGCAGCGGTCCCAAGGTGATTGAATATAACTGCCGCTTTGGCGACCCTGAAGCCCAAGCGGTTCTGCCGCTTTTGGAAACCGATCTTTTAACAATCCTGCAGGCGGTGGAGGAAACGCGCCTCGACAAAATCACGGTACGTTTCCGGGGGGGAGCATCCTGCTGTGTCATTCTTGCCTCCGGAGGCTATCCTGGATCGTACCAGACAGGATTGCCCATCACCGGCCTTTCCCAGGAGCAGCAGGATGGCGTTTATGTTTTTCACGCAGGTACCGCGCTTAAAGAAGGGGTGCTGGTTACCGCCGGTGGAAGGGTACTCGGCGTTACCGCCTGGGGGGATGACCTGTCCCAGGCTATCCGCAGGGCATACAAGGAAGCGGCGAAGATTCATTTTGAGGACATGTACTACAGACGGGACATTGGACAGAAGGCGGGGAACATGAGGAGTTAGGAAAGAGGCGTGAGGAGGGTACTTGATGGCGAGGATATATGTGGAAAAGAAACCGGAATATGCGGTTGAGGCGCGGCAGTTGCAGGGGGATATCGTTGAATTCTTGAGCATTGGGGCGCTGGAAGGGGTACGAATTCTTAACCGGTACGATGTGGAAGGGATTGATGCGGATGTTTTTCAGCAATGCCGGTCAACGGTGTTTTCAGAGCCGCCGGTGGATAGAGTGTTTGATGTGCTTCCGATGCAGGTAATGGCTGGGGATCGTATAAGGGATGCCAGGGGGCGGATTTTCGCGGTAGAACCACTGCCGGGTCAATACGATCAGCGTTCCGATTCCTGCGCGCAATGTATCCAGATGGTATCCCGGCAAGAACGGCCGGTTGTGCGGATGGCCCGGGTCTACGTGCTTTTCGGGGACCTGCGGGAGGAAGATTTTTTGGTAATCAAGAAGTACGTCGTCAATCCGGTGGAAAGCAGGGAAGCTTCTCTTGAAGAAACCGCACCATTGTCATTGGAATATGAGACACCTCCACCGGTTGCCATTTTGCAGGGGTTCAGGGATTTGCGTGAGGAAGATATCAAGGCGTTTTGTTCGCAATACGTCCTTGCAATGGATGCCGAAGACCTCCGGTGCTGCCGTAATTATTTCCGTTCCGAGGGGCGCGACCCGACCATCACGGAACTGCGCATGATTGATACCTATTGGTCGGATCACTGCCGGCATACTACTTTTGCTACGATTCTTGACCGTGTAACCTTTGACAGCGATAGCGCTGGTAACAACCGTTATGCCCACGCCGCATACGAACGCTATCTTGACATACGGAAAATCCTCAAACGGGAAGATCATCCCATCACCCTGATGGACATGGCCACCATTGGCGCGAAATACCTCAAGCACCAGGGCTTGTTGCCAAAGCTTGATGCATCCGAAGAAATCAACGCCTGTTCTGTCCATGTTACGGTGGATGTGGAAGGAAAACCAGAACCGTGGCTTTTGATGTTTAAAAACGAAACCCACAATCATCCCACAGAGATAGAGCCTTTCGGCGGGGCCGCGACCTGTATCGGCGGTGCAATCCGAGACCCCCTGTCGGGAAGAAGTTATGTGTACCAGGCGATGCGGATTAGCGGGGCAGGAAATCCTCTGGCACGGGTTGAGGAGGCGCTCCCCGGAAAATTGCCTCAGCGTCAGCTGGTAACCACCGCCGCCGCAGGCTATAGCTCCTATGGAAACCAAATCGGCCTTGCCACAGGGCTGGTACGCGAAGTCTATCACCCTGGTTACGAGGCAAAACACCTGGAGCTGGGGGCTGTCCTGGGGGCGGCGCCGCTGCATCATGTAGTGCGGCAGCAGCCTGAAGCCGGGGATGTGGTCATCCTCCTTGGCGGGCGCACAGGACGTGACGGCTGTGGAGGCGCCACCGGCTCTTCCAAATCCCATACCACCATATCCCTTGAGCAGTGCGGTTCTGAGGTACAGAAGGGCAATGCCCCTGAGGAGCGGAAGCTACAGCGGCTTTTCCGTAACCCCAGGGTAACGCGCCTTATCAAACGATGCAACGACTTCGGGGCAGGAGGTGTCTCTGTGGCTATCGGGGAACTTGCCCCAGGTCTGGAAATTGATCTGGATGCGGTTCCGGTAAAGTACCACGGGCTTGACGGTACTGAACTTGCCATAAGCGAATCTCAAGAACGAATGGCGGTTGTTGTTGCTGCAGAAGCGGTGCGGTGTTTTTTGGACCACGCGGCAGTGGAAAACCTTGAGGCAACCCCGGTAGCCCGTATCACCGATGAGGGGCGGCTCCGTATGAAGCAACAAGGGCAGTGTATTGTAGACATAGCAAGAACTTTCCTCAATTCCAACGGAGCAGAAAAACACACCCATGCGCGGGTAACCGCACCTCCAGTACCGGCCACAAGTGCTGCGCCGACAACAGCACAAACAAAGATATTGGCAAAACCGGCAGGTTCACTGTACAAACGCTTTGAATCCCTGGTAACCGATTTGAATATCTGTTCGCAACAAGGACTCTGCGAGCGTTTCGATGCAACCATCGGCGCTGCAACCGTCCTCATGCCCTTTGGCGGAACCTATCAGATGACCCCCTCCCAGGTTATGGCAGCGCAATTTCCGGTCCTCTCAGGCAATACCGATACCTGTTCCCTCATGTCCTACGGCTATGATCCTTTTTTGACGGAACAGGATCCCTACCGTGGCGCTTATCTTGCGGTAGTGGAATCGATAGCGAAAATCGTAGCCGCAGGGGGTACGCGAAAGGAATGTTATCTTTCTTTTCAGGAATACTTTGAAAAACTGGAGGATGATCCCCTGCGCTGGGGGAAACCGGTCGCCGCGCTCTTAGGTGCATTGGACGCCCAGATCGATCTCAAGGTGGCCGCCATAGGAGGCAAGGATTCCATGTCAGGTACCTTTGAAACAATCCATGTTCCTCCTACCCTGGTTTCTTTTGCCGTTTCCATAACCAAGGCAGCGCATATCATATCTCCTGAATTCAAAAAAGCAGGTTCAAAGGTTGTGCTACTTGTCCCTGAAATGGATGCCAGCACTTTTCCTGATCTTCCATGCCTTCCGGTACAGGAAAGTCTCTGTCCCACACTTGATACCGTAGAAACGCTTATCGGTGAAAAAAAGGTTCTAAGCGCCTTTGCCCTTTCATCCGGCGGGCTTGGGGAAGCGCTTTTTAAGATGTGTTTGGGAAACCGGCTGGGTTTCTGTGTTCAAAATGATTTTCCACCAGACCTCCTGTTTACCCCTCAGTACGGGGCGTTTGTTTTAGAGCTTGTAGCGGATGCGGATGTTGGCGTTTGGATAGGCAACACCATCGAAGCGTATTGTTTTATAATGCATGATACGGATAGCGCTTCTGATATCAATATCCCCCTTGATGATCTCCAGCGCCGCTATGAATCGGTATTGCACAGCGTTTATCCATATAGGAAAGCAGATAAAACGCCGGTACCTGCCATTTCTTTTGAAGCAAACACCTGGAAGCGCCCCGCTCAGGCAAACAAAAGCGGAAAACCAAAAGCCTTTATCCCCGTTTTCCCGGGAACCAACTGCGAGTACGACACGGCGCGGGCGCTGGAACGGGCAGGTGCGGAGCCGGTCATGCTGGTCATACGAAACCTGACGAAAGCAGCCATCGCGGAATCCATTGAACGGGCGGATACGCTCCTCAGAGAAGCGCAGATCATGGTTATCCCGGGGGGGTTTTCCGGGGGTGATGAACCAGATGGTTCCGGTAAGTTCATCACCGCCTTCTTCCGCAATCCCCGCCTGAGCGACGGGATCCGCGACTTTTTGGATCACCGGGATGGTCTGATATGCGGTATCTGTAATGGTTTTCAAGGGCTGATTAAGCTGGGACTGGTTCCTTTTGGCGTCATCATCGCCCCTGATGCGACAAGTCCAACCCTGACGTTTAACGAAATTGGCCGCCATCAATCCATGCTGGTACGCACTCGCATTGCTTCCAACGCATCCCCCTGGCTCATGGGCAGCACGGTGGGGGATATTCACAGGATTCCAGTTTCCCACGGTGAAGGCCGTTTTGTCGCACCGGAAGCGCTCATTCAGGATTTGATCTGCCACGGCCAAATAGCCGCCCAATATGTTGACCTTGCAGGCAATCCCACAATGGATACCCGCTATAACCCGAATGGTTCAATGTATGCTGTCGAAGCAATCACCTCTCCCGACGGCAGGGTTCTCGGTAAGATGGGACATTCTGAACGCCGGGGGACTCACACGTATAAAAACGTCCCTGGAAACACCGACCAGCGAATTTTTGAAAACGCGGTGGCCTATTGCTCGCTTTGACATGATGATCATAATTGTGTATACTTAATATGATTTTATACTAAGGAGAAAAATATTATGTTACAAAGTAATATTTTTGGCAAGAGGAAATGGTATGTGTTAGCGCTTATAGCGGGACTCTTACTATTTCAAACCGCATGCGCTACCGCTTCAAAACAACCGGTAGCACAACAGGAACCGGCATCGGCGGTAGCCCATGAAGAAAAACATTGGGGTTATACCGGAGATGTGGGACCAGCGTACTGGTATACCTTGGATCCTGCCTATGCCATTGCAAAAGATGGAAAAGCGCAGTCTCCGATCAACATCGTTACCGGCGATCTGGTGGCAAACGATGCTTTACAAAAACCTGTACTGCATTACCATGAAACAAGATTTGAGGTTGAAAACAATGGACACACCATTGAGTGCCTGCCTATCCATGATGATGAGAATTATATCACCATTGATGCTCAACAGTATATCTTGCAGCAGTTTCATTTTCACGCACCCAGTGAACACCAGATTGATGGGGTCTATGCCGACATGGAAGTGCATCTCGTACACAAAGATGCCCAGGGTAATCTTGCGGTAGTTGGAATTTTAATCCGTGGGGGCCAGGAGAATGTACTACTGAGGGAACTGTTTACCAAGTTACCAAAAGAAGTAACATCAGAAGAAACGCTGGTGCATCTTGAAGGCTTGATTGACCTTTCAGGTTTATTTACCGGGAACGACGAGACTATGTACCGGTATGACGGTTCCCTGACCACACCACCCTGCAGCGAAGGCGTTAAGTGGAGTGTCGCAGTTCAGCCAATAGAACTATCCGCTGCCCAAATCACCGCGTTTAAAACGCTGTATACCGGCAACAACCGGCCGGTTCAAAATCTTCACGACAGAAGGGTCTTTTTAGCTCGTGAGTAATTAGAAATGAGGAGTGAGTAGTTCGTTGTTTG
>JAITNP010000214.1 GCA_031290455.1 Treponema sp.
GGACTACCGGCGTGATTTTCGGGATAACCCCTTTATTCTGCAAGTAACCCAAAAAATTCCCGAAGTTCCCCCTGAAGGGATTTTACCTGATGCGATGGACACGTTTAAGAACATAGCCACTATGGGTCATGGGAACCTGGTATACTCCACTGCCTCGGATCTGGTGGATAAAATCAGAGCCATATTGGAAAAAGAAAGGGGAAACGCCCTGGACCTGGTCCTCTGCCTGGATACCACTGGCAGCATGAAGAATAAGATTGACGCGGTCAAACGTATGCTCATCCCCATGCTGGAGGGGGTTATTAGTGAATTTCCCAGTTTCCGCATTGGTATGATGCTGTATAAGGATTATGGGCAGGAGTATCTCAACAAAGCTATCCCCTTCACCAGGGATTTTAAGGCGTTCCAAAGGACCCTCAGAGCTGTTGGCGTGGGAGGGGGCGGATCAGAGATCCCCGAAGCGGTCTACGAAGCCCTCTATGCGGGGGCGGTTCAATTCCCCTGGGAAGCGGAATCAAGACTCATGATCCTCATAGGTGATGCCCCGCCCCACCCTGAGCAGCGGGGAGAAATCTCCAAAGAAATGGTAGATCAAGCCGTAGCGGAGCGAGGTATCAAGGTCTACGCGATACTCCTGCCTCAGTGAGCACATTGCCCCATACAAAAAATTCTCTTTGTAATTCTGGTTCTTCTGCTTATTTTGGATTATAGTTGAGGTTATAAGGATGGGTATTATGGAAACAGCGGCATTTTTGAATGATTCCGGCATTGCATTAACCGAAGCGAATAGACCCTATGAGGCTATCCCCCTGTTCCGCAAGGCCCTGATCATGGATCCGGGGAATCCGTTATTATGGATGAATCTGGGGATTGCCCAGCAGCGAACCGGAGATTATGAAGAGGCCATCAACAGTTTTCATCAGGCGATTGGTATCGAAGATAACCTTGCGGAAGTCTGGCTTTCCCTGGGTTTAATCTATTATGAGCTTGAACAATTTGAAATGTCGGAGACCTGTTACCATGAGGCCCTGCTCCGGGATAAGGACGCTCCAAAAACCTGGAATAATCTTGGGGTGCTCTATTTTGCCGAGGGCAGTTACGAGGAGGCCCGGCATTGTTTTGAGGAGGCCGTCACTTTAGCCCCCCTGTACTATGATGCCTTGTATAACCTCCGGGATACCTGCCGGGAATTGGAGGATTACCGGGCGGCGGCGGAATTCGAGCGGATCCTTTTGGATATGTCCTCTCGCTTGGGGTATCAGCTTCGTCCTGGTAATTACAATATCCGGTCATGAGCATAAAAATCTCTGATAGTATAAAAATCCTCTATATCGCGGAAATAGTCGGAAAAACCGGAATATACGCGCTTAAAAAAGGTATTTCGGATCTGAAAGAGCAAAAAAAAGTTGATTTTGTCATTGCCGGCGCTGATGGCGCTACCGGCGGAAACGGCCTTGGCAGGAACCATGCGGCGTATATCCATAAGCTTGGCGTCCAGGTGCTTACTGCCGGGGAATGCTGTTTTTATAAGAAAGACCTGGTAGAAAATTTGGGGAAAACCCCCTTTGTGCTGCGCCCTGAAAACCTCAACCCCGAGGCCCCCGGGTCCGGTTCGCGGATTTTCAAGGCCGGGGATCGTAAAGTGGCGGTGGTGGTGCTCTTGGGCCAAAGTGGATTCGAGCGGCTCCACGGCAACAATCCCTTTTCCGCGCTCCCGGTAGTGCTGGAACGGCTGCACCAGGAAACCCCCTATGTGATCATTGACTTTCATGCCCAGGCGACTGCGGAGAAGCGTACCCTCTTTGCCGCCGCCGCGGGCCGTTGCTCCGCGGTGATTGGTTCCCACACCCGGGTCCAGACCGCCGATGAGCGGGTATTACCCGGGGGTACTGCGGTCATTACCGACGCAGGCCGTACGGGCAGTATTGATTCGGTAGGGGGTAATGACCGGGCATCCCGGATTCAGGAGTATCTGACGGGCATCTCTGAGTGGACGAAAGATAGCTGGGGTAAACCGGAATTGCAGGGGGTCCTGATCGAAATAAATGGCGACGGTACGGCCCGCTCCATTGAACGGATCCGGCATCCCGTGCCGGAGGCTCCGGCATCTCGTACCCCGACATCCCTTGAGGAGGAAATATGACTACTAAGACCGGTAATCCAGCAGAATCCATGGACTGTTTCGGCTGCATGCATCAGGAATGTACGGCAAGCCGGCGGCTCATGCAGGAGGAACCCCAGGGAAACCTTTCGATAACTCCGGGGCAGGCTACAGAAACCGCATGGCCCCTAACCGTTCTGGTGCGGGAGGCCCTCGTTGCCCTGCTTCCTCTCATCGTAGGCTTCATCGGGGGCTTTATGGGCGCCGGAATCATCTTCCCTGGTTCCGGGGATCCCTCCCGAGCCGCAGGAGGGGTCGTCACCCTCGTTGCCGCTGCCTTCATTACCTATCGGGTACGCAGTACCCCTAATGACTAAAATTACGATTCATAGTACATTGTATCGGTGTCTCAGTTCCTGAAAGAAGCGAGGTAATCATAATGAATGAATTGGTCATTACCGCTACCCGGTCCATGCGGGATTATGCGTCCCGGGTTGTTAGTCATCTGACTAAGTTTGCCAGTTTTGCTCCTTGGGCGGATACTATCAATGGGGTGGAAATACTCACCACCGATCGGTTTGCGGATGGGGAAATGGAGGTGGTGGTTAATAGTTCCATCCGGGGAAAGGATATAATCCTCTTTACCAGTTGCGCCCGGAACGAGGCGGCTATCGGCGTTAATGCAGCAAAAATCGAATTATACCACACCGTGGATGCCCTCAAGCGCTCCCAGGCGGAACAGATCATGGTGTTTGAGCCGTTTGTGTCCTGTTCCCGGTCTGATCGCACCGCTCGCCGGTGTTCCGTGGGGCTGTGGGTGCATTTTAAGATCCTCGCAAGCCTGGGTGCCAACCATATCGTAACTTATCAGTTGCATTCGGATAAATCCAAATCCATGGTCGATCCCACCAATTGCGCCTTTGACGATGTCCCCGCCATGACCCTCCTTGAAAAATACCTCTGTGATGTCTATATACGGGATATCGAGACCTTGGAAAAGCGTGTTCGCCCCCATTGGGCGTTCTGTGCGGTTGACGCCGGGGGTGAAAAGCTGGCCCGGGGCTTTGCCAACGGCTTTGGCGCGCCGCTGGTGGTGGCCCATAAACAGCGGGATTATTCCAAGGCCAATACTATTGAATCCATCAACATCCTTTCCGCCGACCCCCTTGAAGGCAAGGTGCTGTGGATAGTGGATGATATGGTGGATACCGCAGGTTCGGTGACTAGCCTTATCCGGGCTTTGGCGCCCCTTAAGCCCGCGGAAGTCAACATCATCGCGGTTCACGCCATATTCTCGCCTCCCGCTTCTGAGCGCCTGAACAAGCTCTCGGCGGAGGGGCTGTTACACCGTATTATCGTAACGGATACCGTATGTTGTCCCTATTCGATACCGGAAAAAGTGCTCAACCTTGAAGTGGTCCCCTCGGCTGAATTATCCGCCAAAATCGTGAGAACCATTGTTACCAATAATCCCATCAGTAAGCTCCTGCGGGTATTCGACGCGGAGACCTACTTGAAGTCCCCCGGTTTATTCAAGTGAGGCGCTGGCAATGCCGCTTGCTGCTTTTTCCAGAATTTATAAAATTTATGGTCATAACCCGTTGACATAAATTGGTGATTTTGTTATTGTTAATAAAATCTATAGTAGGTAAGGTTAATGCCCTTGTAGCTCAGTCGGTAGAGTACATCCATGGTAAGGATGTGGTCAGCGGTTCGATTCCGCTCGAGGGCTTTGTGTTTTCCGTGAGGAAAGCTGAAGAGGAGAAGCTATGGCGAGTAAGAAAACGGCGGTGGAACTCATTGCCCTGCAATGCACTGTGTGTAAGCGGAAAAACTATACTACTAAGAAAAACCGGCGGAATACGCAGGAAAAGTTAGAGTTTAAGAAGTATTGTCCTTTTGACCGGAAGCATACCGTGCATAAGGAAACTAAGGTAAAATGAGGTATTGCCAAAACTCAGCGGGTTTTGTGGTCGTTTCGTATGATTTTAGGCCAGTAGCTCTAATGGTAGAGCGTCGGTCTCCAAAACCGAATGTTGTGGGTTCGAGTCCTACCTGGCCTGGGGTAATAAAATCCATGGTATGAACTGGTAAGAGGGGGGTATGAACAAGGTAGTTCAATTCGTAAAAGAAGCCTACGCCGAGCTTCGAAAGGTGATATGGCCGAGTCGGGATGATATTATTGGTTCGGTCAAGGTAGTCATTGTTTCCACCATTATTATCGCTGCGGTTCTGGGGTTGGTGGATGTATTGTTGCTCCTTGGTGTGCAGGCAGTATTTTAATTGTATTAAAGGACAAATATGGCTACAGGTTGGTATGTCCTCCATACCTATGCGGGATATGAAAATAAAATAGAAAAAGCTATCCGTATGTTGATTGAAGTCGGGAAACTTGATAAGGAAACGGTACGGGATGTCAAGGTGCCTTCTGAAGAAGTGGTGGAGGTTAAGGATGGCAAGAAACGGACCATGACCAAAAAATTTCTTCCCGGCTATATTCTGGTAGAAATGGATCTTCCTGAGCTTGGGTGGAAGACGGTATGTTCAGAAATCAAGAAAATTCAGGGGGTTGCAGGATTCGTGGGAACCCCGGCGGACCGGAAGCCCCATCCCTTGAGTGGAGATGAGGCCCGGGCCATTCTGCAAAAATCCGGAGAAATCAAGGGTGAACGGCCGGTACGGACACGGCAGTCCTTTGCCCCGGGTGAGCAGGTTAAGATCATTGATGGTCCCTTCGAGTCTTTTATTGGCGTTATAGAAGAAGTGAATCCGGAGAAGAACAAGCTCAAGGTGATGGTGGGTATATTTGGCCGGAATGCACCGGTGGAAGTTGATCTTTTGCAAGTAGAAAAAGTATGATAAAGAGTATCAATAGCTAGATGGGAGTTTCCGGGTTGCCGGAAACGTTATCCTGGCATCCTGTTCTGTTTAGAGCGCAGGTGTTCCGGGTATACCACGCAAGGAGTATATATGGCAAAAAAGAAAATTGCCACAGTGATCAAGCTTCAATGCCCCGCGGGTAAGGCTACTCCGGCCCCGCCGGTTGGCCCTGCCCTTGGTCCTCATGGTGTCAGCGCACCCCAATTTGTCCAGCAGTTCAATGAGCGGACAAAGACCATGGAGCAAGGACTGGTGATACCGGTGGTTATCACCGTGTATACGGACAAGTCCTTTACCTTCATACTCAAGACCCCACCGGCGGCGGTCTTGATAAAGAAGGCGATTGGTATTGAAAAGGGGTCGGGAGAATCCCACAAGACCAAGGTTGGTAAGCTGCCGAAATCGAAGCTTGAGGAGATTGCCAAGCTTAAGATGCCGGATCTTTCGGCTAATGATGTTGCCGGAGCCATGAAGATTATTGCCGGAACTGCCCGGTCCATGGGTGTTGAGGTGGAAAAATGAAGCATGGAAAAAAATACATCGAAAGCCTCAAGCGGTATGAGGGCGCTACGTCCTATGATTTAAAGGCTGCCCTGGACATGGTTAAAACCATTGCCTTTGCCAAGTTTGATGAGACCGTGGATGTTTCGGTAAAGCTTAACCTCAAAAAAAGCCAATCCGTCAGGGATACGGTGGTACTGCCCCATCAGTTCCGGGATGAAAAACGGATACTGGTGTTCTGCAAGGCTGAAAAAGAAAAGGAAGCCCAGGAAGCGGGGGCCGCTTATGTGGGGGCCGAGGACCTCATCGAAAAGGTGAAGGGCGGGTGGCTTGACTTTGATGTGACGGTGGCAACGCCGGATATGATGAAGGATGTGGGTAAGCTCGGTATGATCCTGGGTCGCCGGGGGCTTATGCCCAATCCCAAGACCGGGACCGTTACCTTTGATCTGAAAAGTGCCATTGCGGAACTGCGCAAGGGGCGAACTGAATTTCGGGCCGATAAGACCGGGGTGGTACACTTGGCGGTGGGTAAGGTTTCCATGGAAGCTGAGAAGATCGCCGAGAATGTCAGGGCCGTGGTTGCCGAGGTTAAACGGAAGCGGCCTGCGGACGCGAAGGGGGAGTTTATTCGAACGGTTTCGGTGGCCTCCACCATGGGACCCGGTGTGTGGGTTTCAATCAAGGATGAGGAGTAACCCATGGCGATTGTTGCAAACAAAATACAGGATGCTAAGGTTGCATCCATACAGGAATTAAAAGACACCTTTAGTAAATCGAAGGATTTTGTCTTTGCCGATTACCGGGGGCTTACGGTGGAACAGATTACCACCTTGCGAAAGCGCCTCCGGGGAAAGGATGCCCAGTTCAGGGTGGTTAAAAATAACTTTGCCCGGATTGCCTTTGAGCAGTTAGCTGCCCCTGATGTATCGGGGTATCTTATGGGACCTACCGCCATAGCCATTGCTCCCAAGGATTCCAACGAAGTTGCCAAGCTCCTCTTTGATTTTACTAAAGAGGTTCCGGCTCTGAAGGTGAAGGGCGGTTTGGTGGGGAGTGCGATTTATAACACCGCCCAGGTGGAAGCCTTTTCCAGGCTGCCTGGTAAGTTGGAACTTATTTCTATGCTGATGTCCGTCATGAATGGCCCGGTTCGCAACCTGGCTGCCGCGCTCAACGATGTTAATGCGCGGCTGGTGCGGACCATCAAGGCGGTGGGTGATAAGAAGGCGGAGGCCGAAACAGGGGTCTCTGCGTAGGTACGGTGTGTAAACCCTTCAGGCTTCGGATGCTGCCGTTCCTGTCGGTTTTGAACTTCGGGAAATACCCGGGAAAAGCGCCCGTATGGGCGCAAAATTTAGTATATTTAAGGAGAAGATAATATGGCAGCCCTTACAACAGATCAGATTTTAGATGCAATTTCGTCCATGACGGTTCTGGAGGTTTCCGAACTGGTTAAGGCCATGGAGGAAAAATTCGGGGTTTCAGCGGCCGCTCCGGTGGCGGTTGCCGCAGTGGGTGGTCCGGCTGCCGGTGCTCCTGCGGAAGCGGTAGAAGAGAAGACGGAATTTAATGTTATTCTTAAGGCCTATGATGATACCAAGAAGATTGCGGTTATCAAGGAAGTCCGCGCCGTTACCGGCCTTGGGCTTAAGGAGGCAAAGGACCTTGTTGAAGGGGCGCCGAAGCCCCTCAAGGAGAATGTCTCTAAAGAAGAGGCCACTAAAATTAAGGATCAGGTCACTGCCGTCGGCGGTACGGTTGAAATTCAGTAAGAGTGGTGCAAATACAGTTCTTTTTTCTCAGAAATCCTTGAGGCTGTTAGGGTTTTGAGGGTAGGGGTTCCGGTTTTGTGCCGGGGCCTTTTTGTTGGTATGTGGAGGAATAATGGTAGCAGAAGCAGAGGCTAAACGAAGGTATATTGGGAAAGATATTCAGGATGTGATGGAGCTTCCTGATTTAATTGACATTCAGCTTTGTTCTTATGAGCGTTTCCTGCAACGGGAACGGCTGCGGAACCATGAACCCCCCAGAATACAGGGTCTGGAAGAAGTGTTCAAGACGACCTTTCCCATTGAAAGTCCAAATGGGGATATGGTCTTGGAATATGAGTATTACACCCTGGATGAGGAAAACATAAAACTTTCCGAGCAGGATTGTAAGCAGAAGGGCCTCACCTATGCGGTCTCCCTCAAGGCGCGGATCAACCTCATTTTCCAGCAGACCGGTGAAATTCGCCAGAAAGATATTTACATGGGTGATATTCCCATCATGAGCGAGCGGGGGACCTTTATTATTAATGGCGCCGAGCGGGTGGTGGTTTCCCAGATTCACCGCTCTCCGGGGGTCATCTTTAGCCACGAAAAAGGAATTTTTTCTTCCCGGATCATTCCCTATCGCGGTTCCTGGCTGGAATTCGAAATTGACCAGAAAAAGGAACTGATTTACGCCAAGATTGACCGAAAAAAACGAATCCTCGGGACCATATTCCTCCGGGCCTTGGGCTATGAGAACCGGGAGGAAATTATCCGTTCCTTTTATTCGATAGAAACCCTGGAAGTAAAGGATGACCGGGAAACCAGGGAGCAATTTTCGGGCCGGGTGCTTGCCGCTGCGGTATGGATTGCCGCCGGGGAAGGGGAGGATGACGGCCAGAAGAAACTCTACCGTGCGGGCGAAAAACTCCATCCCCATAATGTGGACGAACTCCTCGCCAATGGCATCACCTCGGTGGCGGTCATTGATTTTGAGGACCCGGATTCTCTCAATTCCCCCATGCTCCTCAACTGTTTTGAGCGGGAAGAAATCAAGTTTATGAAGGATGACCCAAACCGGGATGAGCCTTCCCGGGAGGATGCGCTTTCCGCGGTCTATGCGGTGCTTATGCCCGGGGAATCCATCACCGTGGATGCTGCAGAAAAGGACCTGTTGGGGATGTTCTTCACCGCCCGCCGCTACGACCTGGGGAAGGTGGGGCGGTATAAACTCAACAAGAAATTCGATTTCAAGCCCCCCCTTGAGGAGTTTACCCTCACCAAGCAGGACATTATCGCCACGATGAAGTTCCTCATCAAGGTGTATGTGGGGGATGAAAATATTGATGATATTGACCACCTGGGGAATCGGCGGGTCCGCTCCGTGGGGGAACTCATGGCCAATACCATGAAGACCGCCTTTAGCCGCATGGAACGGATCGCCAAGGAACGGATGAGTCTCAAAGAGACGGATACCATCAAGCCCCAGGATTTAATTTCGATTAAGCCCGTGGTTGCGGCAATCAAAGAATTCTTTGGTTCAAGCCAGCTCTCCCAGTTCATGGATCAGGTGAACCCCTTGGCGGAGCTGACCCATAAGCGGCGGCTCAACGCCTTAGGCCCCGGGGGACTTTCCCGGGACCGGGCAGGATTCGAGGTCCGGGATGTTCACTACACCCACTATGGCCGCATGTGTCCTATCGAGACCCCGGAAGGTCCGAATATCGGTCTTATCGTATCTCTGGCCAACTATACCCGGGTGAATGAATACGGCTTTTTAGAGGCCCCCTACCGCAAGGTAAGCAAGGGAGTTGCCACCGGGGAGATCGGATGGCTTTCCGCCATGGACGAGGATCGATACTACATTGCCCAGGCATCCGCCCGGCTCAACAACGACGGTTCCTTTGTGGATGAGCAGGTTTCCTGCCGCCGCCAGGGGGATTACACGACCCGGGGGCCCGAAGAGATCCAGTACATGGATGTTTCTCCCAAGCAGATCATTTCGGTTTCCGCTTCCCTCATTCCCTTTTTGGAACATGATGACGCTAACCGGGCGCTCATGGGGTCAAACATGCAACGGCAGGCAGTGCCCCTGGTATTCCCCGAGGCTCCCCGGGTGGGGACGGGGATGGAATGGAAGTGCGCCTATGATTCGGGGGTGTTGGCCAAGGTTAGGCGGAACGGTACGGTGCTGCGGGTTACTTCCCAGGAAATCGTCATTCAGCCGGATACGGTTGATGGTACCAAAGTGGTCCCCATTGCGGAGACTAATGTTGCGGGTCATGATGTGTACCGGCTGGTGAAGTACCAGCGGACCAACCAGGATACCTGTTATAACCAGCGCCCCTTGGTCAAGATGGGGGACCGGGTCATTGCCGGCCAGGTCATTGCCGACGGGCCTGCCACAAAAGAGGGGGAACTCGCCCTGGGCCGTAACATCCTCGTGGGTTTCATGCCCTGGAACGGGTACAACTACGAAGACTCGATCCTCATCTCCCAGCGGGTGGTGAAGGACGATATGTTTACTTCTATTCATATAAAAGAATTCCTCACCGAGGTCAGGGAAACCAAGCTCGGCCCGGAAAAGATAACCCGGGATATTCCCAACACCTCCGAGAAGAGCCTTGACAACCTGGATGCCGAAGGGATCATCCGGGTAGGGGCCAAGGTCCGTTCCGGAGACATCTTAGTGGGCAAGGTAACTCCCAAGAGCGAGACCGAGACCACCCCGGAATTCAAGCTCCTCAACTCCATATTCGGCGAGAAGGCCAAGGAAGTGCGGGATTCTTCCCTCCGGGTGCCCCATGGTATTGATGGGACCATCATCGACATCCAGCGGCTCAAGCGCACCGAAGGGGATGATCTCAACCCGGGGGTGGATGAGGTGGTAAAGGTCCTGATTGCCACCAAGCGCAAGCTCCGGGAAGGGGATAAGATGGCGGGCCGTCACGGTAACAAAGGGGTGGTTGCCCGGATTCTCCCGGAAGAGGATATGCCCTACATGGAAGACGGTACCCCGCTGGACCTCTGCCTGACCCCCCTGGGGGTTCCCTCCCGTATGAACATCGGTCAGCTCCTGGAAACGGAACTTGGCTGGGCCGCTTCCACCCTGGATGAATGGTTCTCGGCGCCGGTATTCCAGTCCCCCTCAACTGAACAGATCGAGGAGAAACTCAAAGAGGCGGGCCTTCCGGTTACCTCCAAGACCACCCTCCGGGATGGCCGTACCGGGGAAGCCTTTGTGAACCCCATCTTCTGCGGGGTGATCTACTTCCTTAAATTGCATCACTTGGTGGATGATAAGATGCACGCCCGGTCCACTGGTCCCTATTCTCTCGTAACCCAGCAGCCCCTGGGTGGTAAGGCCCAATTCGGAGGCCAACGGCTCGGGGAAATGGAAGTCTGGGCCTTGGAAGCCTACGGTGCGGCCAATACCTTGCAGGAACTTTTGACCATCAAGTCCGATGATATGACCGGCCGGTCCAAGATATACGAGGCCATTGTGAAGGGAGAACCCTCCACCACCGCCGGGATCCCCGAATCCTTCAATGTATTGGTCCAGGAACTCCGGGGACTGGCCCTGGATTTAACCATCTACGATGCCAAAGGCAAACAGATTCCCCTCACCGAGCGAGATGATGAGTTGATTACAAAGGCAGGTTCAAACTTTTAACGTAACCAACGGGATGCATAAAGTGAGGAGTGAGTAATTAATAAACCTCTTGATGATAAGTAGGGGTGCCATGCACCATCAAATAATGGGAGAACAACAATGCGGGATATTCAAGATTTTGATTCAATCATGATAAAACTGGCCTCCCCGGATATGATTCGGGCCTGGTCTTATGGAGAAGTTAAAAAACCGGAGACCATCAATTACCGGACCCTGCGGCCCGAAAAAGACGGTCTTTTTTGTGAGCGGATCTTTGGGACCACCAAGGAATGGGAATGTTACTGCGGGAAGTTCAAGTCCATCCGGTATAAGGGGGTCATCTGCGACCGCTGCGGGGTGGAAGTAACCCACTTCAAGGTGCGCCGGGAACGGATGGGCCACATCGAACTGGCCGCCCCGGTCTCCCATATCTGGTATTACCGGTCGGTGCCGAGCCGCATGGGGCTGCTCTTGGACCTCCCCATGACCGCCCTCCGGTCGATCCTCTACTATGAAAAGTACGTGGTCATGGATTCGGGGGATACGGACCTCAAGAAGATGCAGCTCCTCACCGAGGAAGAGTACTACGATGCCCAGGAGCGGTATGGCGGGGGCTTTTCCGCGGGGATGGGGGCGGAGGCGGTCAGGACCCTTCTGGAAAATCTCAACCTGGATCAGATGGCGGTAGAACTCCGGGCCAAGATGATTGAAAAGGGGGCCAAGAGCGATAAGCGGCTCCTCAAGCGCATCGAAATCGTGGAGAATTTCCGCAATTCCACCAATAAGCCCGAATGGATGATCCTGGATGTGGTTCCGGTTATCCCTCCGGAACTGCGCCCCATGGTGCAGCTCGACGGCGGGCGCTTCGCCACCTCGGACCTCAACGACCTCTACCGCCGGGTGATCAACCGGAATAACCGGCTGAAACGGCTCCAGGCCCTGAACGCCCCGGATATCATCATCCGCAACGAGAAGCGGATGCTCCAGGAGGCAGTGGACGCCCTCTTTGACAATTCCAAGAAGAAGCGGGTGGTAAAGGGGGCGTCTAACCGGCCCCTCAAGTCCATCAGCGACATGCTCAAGGGGAAACAGGGCCGGTTCCGGCAGAACCTCCTGGGAAAACGGGTGGACTATTCGGGCCGCTCGGTAATCACCGTGGGCCCGGACCTCAAGATGTGGCAGTGCGGGCTTCCCACCAAGATGGCCCTGGAACTGTTCAAGCCCTTTATCATGAAGAAACTCGTTGATAAGGACGTCGTCTATAATATCAAGAAAGCCAAGATGCTCGTGGAACAGGAGACCCCCGAGGTCTTTGCCATCCTCGATGAGGTGGTGAAGGAGCATCCGATTCTGCTGAACCGGGCGCCTACCTTGCACCGCCTGGGGATTCAGGCTTTTGAGCCGATTCTGGTAGAGGGCAAGGCCATCAAGCTCAATCCCCTCGTGTGCCATGCCTTTAACGCCGACTTTGACGGGGACCAGATGGCGGTGCATGTACCCTTGACCCAGGCGGCTCAGATGGAATGCTGGACCCTGATGCTCTCCGCCCGGAACCTCCTCAATCCGGCGAACGGCAAGACCATCGTGTTCCCCTCCCAGGACATGGTACTGGGGATCAACTTTCTGACCCGGATCAAGCCCAATGCCAAGCGACCGAGCAACCAGGACCATCAGGATTGGGTTCCCCGGTACACCACCACCGAAGAAGTCCTCATGGCCGTGGAAGCCAAGGCCCTGGACTGGGAGGCCCTCATCCGGGTGAAGCCTCCCAAATCCCCGGTCTGGGATAAGGCCGGGCGGGTGGTGAAACCTGGTAAAGACGGACTTATCGAAACCACCGCCGGGCGGCTCGTGTTTAACGAGGAACTGCCCCGGGAAATTCCTTTTGTCAATTACGAGTTAAAGGACAAAGAACTGCGGGGACTCATCGAACAGATTTTCAACACCAAGGGTTCCTGGATCACCGTGAGGATGCTGGATGCCATTAAAAACACGGGGTATAAGTACGCCACGGTCTTTGGCGCCACCATCGGGGTGGACGACATCGTGGTTCCCAAGGAAAAGACCGAGATGATTGACCGGGCGAACAAGGAAGTCGAGTCCATCCAGCGGCAGCACCGTCAGGGGCACATCACCCAGGAGGAACGGTATAACCGGGTCATTGAGGTCTGGTCCAAGACCAACGAGGATCTTACCAATATTATGATGAAGACCCTGGAAGCGGACCGGGACGGGTTCAATTCGGTGTATATGATGGCCAACTCAGGAGCACGGGGAAGCCGCAACCAGATCCGCCAGCTCGCGGGGATGCGGGGCCTCATGGCCAAGCCTTCAGGGGACATCATCGAATTGCCCATCCGGTCCAACTTTAAAGAAGGGCTTTCGGTAATTGAGTTCTTTATTTCCACCAACGGCGCCCGGAAGGGCCTGGCGGACACGGCCCTCAAGACCGCCGAGGCGGGGTACCTCACCCGGCGGCTCGTGGACATTGCCCAGGACGTGGTGGTGAACGAGGATGACTGCGGCACCATCAACGGTATCGAATATTCGGCCCTCAAGGACGGCGAGGATGTGGTGGAGCCTCTCAGCGACCGTATCGTGGGCCGGTACACCCTTGAGCGGGTCAAGCATCCCATCACCGGGGAACTCATCATCGACGTGAACGAAGAAATAAGCGAGGAAACCGCCGCGGCTATTACGGCCGCGGGGATCGAGACCGTGCGGATCAGGACGGTCCTCACGTGTGAGGCAAAGCATGGGGTCTGCCGCCGCTGTTACGGACGGAATCTTGCGACCAACCGGTCCGTGGATATTGGCGAGGCGGTGGGGACCATTGCGGCCCAATCCATCGGCCAGCCCGGTACGCAGCTTACCATGCGGACCTTCCATATCGGTGGGGCGGCCACTAAGGTGAGCGAAGAAAACCGCATTTTCTTGAAATATCCCGTGTATATCCGGGATATTGCGGGGGTCCATGTGGAATTGGCGGACGGCCATTGGCTCTTTACCCGTAAAGGCTATACGGTGGTCAACAAGGTGATGAAGGAATTCAAACTGGAGGAGCATGATACCCTCCTGGCCGAAGACGGCAAGCGTATCATCCGGGGGGAACCGATCATTACCCGGAATGGACAGGATATCCTTTCCCCGGAAATCGCCTACGCCATGGTCCAGGATGGATACCTCTATCTCATCGGGCAGGATCAGAAGATCGAAATCCGGAACGGTTCGGAGTTCGTGGTCAAGAAGGGTGACGTGGTAGGGGTGGAAAAGGCCATTGCGACCTTCGATCCCTTCTCGGACCCGATCATTGCCGAGGCATCAGGGTTCATCAAATACGAGGACATCATCCCCGGTACTACCTTAAAAGAAGAAATCGACGAGGAAACCGGGAACATCGAGAAGCGGATCACTGAGTTCCAGCTTGAAAGCAAACAGCCCCGGCTCTTCATTACCGATGAGGAAGGGAATGAACTGGCCTCCTACTTCCTCCCCGGGGGCGCCTATATCCAGGTTGACGAAGGGGAGAAGATAAACGCGGGCCGTACCATAGCCAAGACTTTAAAGGAGTCTGCCAAGGCCATGGATATTACCTCCGGTCTCCCCCGGGTGAGTGAGCTCTTTGAAGCGCGTAAGCCCAAAAGCCCGGCGGTACTTGCCCAGGTTTCGGGGACGGTGTACTTCAAGGGCATTGTCAAGGGCAAGCGGGTGGTTACGGTGCAGGATGCCTTTGGCAAGGAATACAAGCACCTCGTCCCCATGACCAAGCGGCTCCAGGTACGGGACGGCGATACGGTGGAAGCCGGGGAAAGCCTCTGTGTGGGAGCGGTCAATCCCCATGATGTGCTCCATATCTTAGGTGAAAGCCACTTGCAACGGTACCTGATGGACGAAATCCAGCAAGTGTACCGCCTCCAGGGGGTGACCATCAACGATAAGCACATCGGGGTTATCATCCGTCAGATGATGCGGAAGGTGGAAATCGTGGCGGTGGGGGACACTAAGTTCATCTTCGGTCAGATGGTAGACAAGTACCGTTTCCACGAGGAAAATAACCGGGTGATCAACGAAGGGGGACAGCCCGCAGTGGCCCGGCCCATGTTCCAGGGGATCACCAAGGCGTCTCTCAACATCGACTCCTTCCTCTCGGCGGCGAGCTTCCAGGAAACCACCCGGGTACTCACCAATGCGGCCATTGCGGGTTCCACGGATTACCTCCGGGGGCTCAAAGAAAACATCATCATTGGCCATCCCATTCCCGCGGGGACCGGTATGAAGCGGTACCGGGGGGTCAAGCTCTTTGACGAGGATAACAAGGATCTGGACGTGGAGATGCAGGAAATCCTGGAACGGCGGAAACTTGAAAAGGTTACCGAACAGGAGGAAGATGACTTTATGGTAGAGGACCCGGAAGATGGGGAAGACTAAAAGCCAGCGGGGTAGGGAGGTTACGGGAGGGAACGATAGGTGTCCTATGAAATAGTTGTCGCTGATCCGGCGAAAAACATCACCATCTTGGTACTCAATGCCGTGGAAAACCGGGGAGAAGCCGCCAAGGTCCTCTTGGCGGATCCCTCCTGGGGGGCCGAACAGGTCGGCTTTGTGGTTCCTCCCAAGGACCCCGCAGGAATATGGCGCCTTGAAATGATGGGCGGTGAGTTTTGCGGCAATGCGGCCCGGAGCTTCGGTCTTTTTGTGGCGCGGCTCCAAGGGCTGTCGGGGAACCAAACCGTTACCATTGGGATCAGCGGTATGCCGGAACCCCTGTCCGTTGCGGTGGATCTGGAGCAGGGCGCCGCAGCGGTGGAGATCCCCAAGCCGGTGGCCCAGGATACCCTCGATTTTGACGGCCAATCCTTGCCGGTCTATCGCTTTGACGGCATCACCCAGGTGATTGCCCCTGATATGCCTCCGGGAAAGGATGTTTTTTACGGGATCAAGCGCAAGTTCGAAGCAGGACAGACTGCTCCGGATGCGTTGGGGGTGATGTTCTACGATAAAGCTTCCCGGCTCATGACCCCGGCGGTGTATGTCTATGGCACAGATTCACTGGTTTTTGAATCAAGCTGCGGTTCCGGGTCTGCGGCCCTGGCCGCTTGGGAAACCCGGGATGGCTATGAAGGAGAATATCACTGTCCGGTGGCCCAACCCGGCGGTATCATAGCGGTTCGGGTCCGTAAACAAACGGGTAAAATTACCGATATTACGATTGGCGGCCCCGTAACCCTGAGTGAACGAAGGTATGTATGGGATTGAGATCGCGGCTGGGTTCGGTGCATTTTAGGAAAGTTTGCTGGAAGGTGTTACCGCTGCCAATTAAAATGCCTCGCCACCCCGTCCCGCGCTTCCTTCGCCAAGCCTTTCAAACCCTGGAAATTGCAGAAAAGCCCCCTACGTCAAATGCAAGCATGGGATGGGCAAATTCCCCGGGTTGGTCACTTGACCAAAGCCGCGCAGCGGCAAGCGTGGCCGACCCGGGGAATTTGCCCATCCCATGCTTGTTTATGGAGTAACGTTTTTGCTGTCATTTCCAGTATTTGAAAGCCCCTCACTTTGGAAGGGCTGGTAAGAGGCCGACGAGTCCTTTCACTTCTCTATCGGCGAAGCGCAGGCCACCGCCGACGAAAAAGTCGCGCTCGTCTTTCAGGGCATCGTTAATGCCTCCCCGGAGATAGATCCAGTTCCAGGGCTTATCTGAATTGGGATCAAAGAAGGGATAGATGGTTAGGGTTCCCCGCAGGTTGGGGGCCGCGCTGGATTTGAAGTCAAAGACTTCCCCGGAGAGGCTCAACCACCGCAGGGGCTGGATGTCTATGCCGACACCGGCGGTACTTTCCAGCAGTCCTCCCCGGATGGTGAGCGGACCGAATCGGCGGGCTAATTCGGCGTCAATTGCAACGGAAAAACGGGTTTCAGTGGTATCCTGATAAGAGGTACGGGTACCGTTTTCATCGAAGGTTTCCTTAACGGTCCGGGAACCAACGCCCGTGGGGATGCTTGATACCCCGATGCGGTACCACCGGTCGTTTGAACGAGGGTCCAGCCTGAGCGCCGCTCTCGCCCGGACCTGTCCGGCCATCACATCATACTGGACATTCGTATCCACCTGGATGCCCAAGCCGCTTACCTTTTCCACAATTTCTCCGGCATTGGTGACCACCCCGTTTACGTTTACCGTCAGGGCGTTGATATGATCCAAGGTAGTCTGCAATTTCACCACCGCTTCCTCGGTTCGTTCCACCGTGGCAAGTACCCGGTTGTATAAACGGTCATCATAAATGGCCTGGCCGATATTTCCCTCCCCCTGGCGAATTTCAGCGGTGATAAGCCTGATGTTTTCCAAGGCCCCATGGATGTCCGCTATGGAACCGTTTATATCCCCTTCCCGGTTCCGTAACAGCCCTTCGGTCCGTTCAGTGATCAGCGCCGTTGATTCCAGGATCCGGGAAACCCGGTCAAGTTCGGCGTCGGCTTGGGCATCGATCTTGTGGGCAATGGCATTAAAGGTTTCTAGGGATACCCTAAGCAAGGCCATCTGGTTGGTCTGAAATTCCTGCAAGATCCTCCCAATCTGTCCCCCCATTTCCCGCGCCATGTCCATGACGACGCTCAAATCCTGGGGATTCGGGTCGGTATTGATGTGCCCTCCCGGCGGCATAATCGGAGTCAGCTCCGTGCCGGGGTCCAGGGTAAGCACGGAAGTTCCCAATATTGAGGAAGCCTTCCGGGCAATACGGGCATCCCCCCGGATTTCAACATCCTTGAGGAACCCCACGGTGAGTCGTACTTCGCTTCCGGTAAGCTTAATCGACTGGACCTTTCCCACCGCAACCCCCGCAAGATAGACCTTGGATCGGGTAGAGAGGCCAGTGGCATCCGGGAGGACCACCTCATAGACCTTGGTATTAAAATTACTAATGCCATCAGCGGATACAATGATATACGCGGCGCCGGTAGTTCCCAAGACCATAAAAAAAAGCGCTATTTTTACATACCGCGACATTATTCATACCGGTAACTCACGAAAGGCAATACGGATAAAATCTTTAACCAACGGATGGCCGGAAGCGGCCACCATCTCCGGAGGTCCCTCCACGATGATGTACCCCTGATCCAGAAAGGCAATCTTATGGGCAATCCGGAAGGCTGCGGGTATATCATGGGTAATCATGACACAGGTAATGCCCAATTCCTGATTGACCCGTACCACCAGGTTATTGATGGTTTCGGATAACACCGGGTCCAGGCCGGTGGTGGGTTCATCGAAGAAAAGCACCTCCGGCTCCATGATGAGAGACCGGGCCACCCCCACCCGTTTCCGCATGCCCCCGGACAATTCATCGGGCCGTTTAGCGGTGATACCGGGCAGCTCTATCCAATCAAGCAGTTCCGCCACTCGTTTCTGTATCTCACGGTGGTCTTTGATACGTAGCACCTCCCGAAGGGGGAAGGCAAGGTTTTCACCAATGGTCATGGAGTCAAAAAGCGCGGCATTCTGAAAGGAATAGCCAAAAAATTTCCGCATGGCAATGAGGGCATTGGGTTTCAACGCGGTTAACTCCGTATCCTTGAACCATACCTTCCCGTTGTCAGGGGTAATCATTCCTATGATGGTTTTAAAAAGCACACTTTTTCCAGTACCGCTTTGTCCGATGATGGCGCAGACTGATTTTTCCGGTATTTCCAGGGTTACATCTTTCAATATCATATTACTATTGAAGGATTTACGCAGGTTTTGGGTACGAATGATAGGCGTTATACCGGGAGGAGTCATAAATAGATAAACCGCAGGATGATGGTGGTCAGGATATAATCTGCCACGAGGATAGCCACCGAGGAGGCCACCACCGCCTGGGTGGCGCTGTCGCCCACGCCCTTGGCGCCCTGAACCGTACGGAGCCCCTTAAAACAGCAGACCGTTGCCACAATGATCCCCATAACCGCAGCCTTGATAAGGCCCATAAAAATATCCCGGGGACTTAAAAAGTCGAACATATAGTCAACATACCCGGCGGAATCAACATTAAAAAGGGTAATGGAAACGGCATACGCCCCCAGGGCGCCCATGACATTGGCCAGGAGGGTTAACAGAGGAAACACCAGGAACGAGGCGATGACCTTGGGCAGCACCAGGTAATGCACGACGCTGATGGACATGGATTCCAGGGCATCGATCTGTTCGGTAACCCGCATGGTCCCCAGTTCCGCGGTCATGGCAGAACCGTTCTTCGCGATTAACATGAGGGCGGTGATAAGCGGGGCCAGTTCCCGGGACAGGGCGATGGACACCGCCGCGCCGGTCCCAATCTCCATCTGGAAGGGCTGGAGAATAGAAACCATCTGCAAGGCAAAGATCATCCCCATGCCTCCTCCGGATAACAGGATGATCAGGACCGAATTGACCCCCACCTGTTCTATTTCGGCAAGATATTGGGCAATACGGAAAGGCCGTCTCAGGGAACAACCCAGGACTTCCCCTAAGAATACAAAATAGTACCCCACCTCCTCAAGCTTTTTCATCACTTTGCTGAAAACCTTTCACGGCTCATAGATATTTCTGCCGATATTCATACAATATAACTTATAGAAATTATGCGGAAAAAAACAACGAGTATCTTCATAGTATATATTTTTTTTCTGATTTCCGGCAACCTCCATGGGTTAGGGGAGAAGACCATCCTTATCGGCGCGGGGGCAACCTGGAAGGTCGTGGAAAACCGGGTTGGTATTACCGAATTATCCTCGGTACGGCCCAATCCGGTGCTGGCCCTTTCTTCCGCGTTCTTGCCCATTGCTTCCGATGCCCTGGATATGGTCCTCTCCTTCGATGAGCAGCGGCCGGATCTGTTCACCGACCGGATCGGCCATTACCGGGTGTCGGTATTCCCGGGTATCTCGGCGGCAAACCGGTTTCTGGCCCGGGCTGGAACCGGGGCGGCCCTGTTCTCCGGCCTTGAAACGAGGGCGACCGATTCTGAAGTGCACGGGATTATTCAGGACTTGGGGAACCGGGGACCTCATTCAGGGCCCCTGATTCTGACGCCCGGGAGGGATGCCTTGTTATCCCCGGACCGGACCCTTGGGGATTTTAGCCTGGAATTCTGGCTCTACCCCGCAAATATGGTAACCGGAGAGCAGATACTCCTCTGGACCTCCTCCCTGAAGCATAACCGCGGGGACTATACCCAGCAATTAATTCAATGTGCCGTTTTCAGGAATCGGCTGCAATGGACCTTTTCGGATTTCTTTTCCCCGCCGGCTGAAGAGCGCCGGATAACCATTGTCCTCAACGGCTCGACTCCCCTGGTACCGAAAACCTGGACCCATCATCTTATCCGTTTCGATTCTGATACGGGCCTCTTGGAATACCTGGTCAATGGCCATTTGGAGGAAATTGTCTATGTTACCTCCTCGGGCCGGGAAGGGGGACAGGTTTATAACCCGGTTATCGGGGAAGAGGGCAGCATGGTGCTGGGAGGTCGCTTTGTGGGCTTATTGGATGAATTCAAGCTATACAGCCGCTGCATCCCCGACCCGGTTACGAAGAAATACCCAAGCCTTGGGGGGCGGATGGAAACCCGGCCCATAGATCTGGGGGAAGGGAACAGCACGGTGCTCATGGTTGACGTTTCCGGGGGAAGAACTTCCAGTTCCGGCGGGGCAATGTTGAATGAGTATGCGGGGAACGGAGGGTTCCATTTTTCCGATGATGCGGCGCTTCAGTTCTTTATCCGGGCTGCGGATTCTCCCTATCGCTGGACCGAGGCGGATTGGCAGCCGCTGGTTCCGGGGACGGAGCTGTCCGGCGTGCGGGGCCGGTTTGTCCAAGTCGCGGCGGTATTCTACCCAAGCCGGGACGGTGAAACCACCCCATACCTGGATGCAATACAGATAGTGTATAGACCTGATGAGCCGCCTCGTTCGCCGCCCATGGTTACGGCTATTGCCAGAGACGGGGTAGTGGATTTATCATGGAAGAACAGCCTTGATGGGGATGTGGCGGGATATTTAGTGTATTATGGTACCGCCGGGGGTGAATATTTTGGAGAAGGGGCCATCCTCGGCGTATCACCTATAGACGTGGGGAAACGTACTGCCGTACATATCGACGGGCTGCAAAACGGTACGCTGTATTATTTTGTGGTGGCTGCCTATGATCGCCGGGATCCCTTTCACGTAGGGGAGTTTTCCCGGGAAGTAACGGCGCGGCCTTTAAGGATGGTTGAATGAGTCAGTCTAATGTAAAGGATACGCTGGAGCGCGCCAGAGCATCGGCCAGGGCCGGTGCGTGGGAAGCGGTTGAAGATCTGTTGAAACGCTATGTTTCCGAGGCTCCCGATGATCGGGAGGGGTATCTGCTCCTGGGGATCAGCTTGTCAAAGACGGGGAAGCTTGACGAGGCGGCGGACGCCTTTAATCGTATTTTGATGCAGAATCCCCAGGATATTGAAGCTCTGTATGATGTTGCCATAATCTATCGTCGTCAGGGTAACTTGCATGATGCCTTGGGAACCTTTATTGAGGCCCTTGACCTCGATCCTACCAGGGTTACATTGCACTATACCATTGGCAATATACAGCGGCAGCTTGAAAACTTTAAAGCTGCCGCCATGGCCTATGCCAAGGCCGTTGAACTGGAGCCTGATTACGTCCCGGCCTACAATAATCTGGGCATTGTCTGTGCCGCCTCCCATGAATATACCAAGGCCGCTAATATATTGCGCCAAGGGCTTTCCTGGGCCCCTGATAATCCGGTGCTGCACTTTAACTATGGGATGGTTCTGGAAGCTGATGGCCGGCTGGAAGAAGCTGCTGCGGAATACCGCGAAGCCCTCCGGTATAAGTCCAGCTGGTCTGATCCCCTACAGAACTTGGGGATACTCCTCTTTAAGCGGGGCCGGTATAACGAGGCCAAGGATATTTTTACCAGCATCTTGGATAAGGACCCCCATGATATCCAGGCATGGAACAACATGGGGGTAATCATGGAAGATCGAGGCCATATCCAGGAGGCAATTCAGCATTACCGCCGTGCCCTTGAGTTGGCCCCGACCCATGAAAAGGCAGTGGCCAATTTGGAACGGGTCTTAAAACAAGGTGCGGCTCATTCCGGTGCTTCAGATGCGGCAGATACCCCTGATGGTGAAACGGCTTCGGTTGTCTGGGCCGATGAAGGGGTGGATAATGCCCTGTTGTTATTTGACGCCGCCGGAATGGTTCCGGTCATTGAGGAGGAACTTGAAATTTGCTGTGCAGAAGAATTTGAAGACGGAGTTGCTGGGCCAGCTCCTGGCGCTGCTGCTCCCTCGGTCAAGAAGCATGGGGAGGCAGAATTTTTGGGTATTAAAAAAAATACCCTGGTGCGGCTTTTGAAGTACTTAGTGGGACTGGTCGATTACTTGCCTCCGGAAGATCGGGAATTTTTTGCCCAGAGTGATACCCGGTCCGATATGGAAAAAATTATCAATACCCTGGAAATTGGCCGTAAGGGGTTATTCAGGGAAATTCAGTCCCGGTTTCCGCAGCATCAATATACCACGGTAAGACCGATACGGGATTTGAAGCCATAAAGGCTATGCGTGAAACGTATCATCCTTAAACCCGGCGAAGAAAAGCGTATCCTGGCCGGCCACCCTTGGGTCTATGATAATGAGGTGGCCCGGATCCTCGGTCCCTTTGGACCTGCGGAACTCCTCCCGGGGGAGCTTGCGGACGTGGAAAGCACGGGGAAAACCTATCTGGGCCGGGCTTTTGTAAACCCCCATTCAAAAATCATCGCCCGGATCTACAGCCCTTCCAAGGAAGGGGTGGATAAGGGCTTTTTTAAGCGCCGTATTCGGGAAGCCCTCGCTCGCAGGACCATGGGACCCGCTGTTGACCGGGCTGTCGATAACCGGTACCGGGAATCGGCCCGGATCGTGTTCGGGGAAGCCGATTTCCTCCCCGGTCTCATCATCGACCGATTTGTGGGCTGGCCCTTGGAAGTCCTGGAAGCGGTTGTCCCGGAGCGACCCCTCACCTTTGAGCTGGCAGAATCTCGTGTGGGGTCGCCTCAATCCTGGCTTTCGATACAGTTCCTTGCCCACGGCATGGATAGCCGCCGGGAGGAAATTCTCATGGCCCTGGAGGAAGTGCTGGCCGCTCCCTTGGGACTTCCCACGGGGATCATCGAAAAATCCAGGACAAAGATCCGGGAACTGGAGGGACTCCCCCTCAGGGAAGGAATTATCCGAGGGAGTTTTCCCGCAACGGGAATCGTCATCTTTGAAAACGGCTTTCCCTTTGCGGTGCATCTGGAAGATGGACAAAAGACGGGCCACTACCTGGATCAGAGAGAAAACCGTTTCCTGACTGCCCGATATGCCCAAGGCCTTGCCCCTGGTTCTACCCAGGGCGCCAGGGTTCTGGATGTTTGCGCCTATACTGGCGGTTTCGGGATCCACGCCCTCCGCTGCGGCGCCGCTTCGGTAACTGCCGTGGACGGTTCTGGTACGGCCCTGGACATAGCCATGAAAAATGCCCGGCTCAATGAGGTGGAAGACCGGATTACCCCGGTCCAGGCCGATATGTTTGACCTGCTCCGTTCCTATGAACGGGCGAAGGAGCGGTTTGACCTCATCATCCTGGACCCCCCGGCGTTTGCCAAAACCCGTGCAGCCCTGGAAGGAGCTATCCGGGGGTATAAGGAAATTAACCTCCGTGCGCTTAGGCTCCTTACCCCCGGCGGCCTCCTCGTAACCTGCTCGTGCAGCCATGCCCTGGATGAGAGCCGCTTCAAGCTTATGGTAGCGGAGGCTGCGGTTGATGCGGAACGCCGGCTGGTGATGCTGGATTTCCGGTATCAGGCCCCGGATCATCCTATCCTCCTGGGGTATGACGAATCCTTGTACCTCAAATGCGGGTATTTTCGGGTGGTGATTTGATATACTCCTGTAGTTAGTATTTTTTACTTGCAACGTGTGTACATTTTTTGTTGACATGGGCAGAGTATTGTGGGATACTGTGGGTATGGGAGCTAAGGTATTCCTTGAATTAAAAAACATCACCAAAGCCTTTCCCGGGGTTTTGGCCCTGGATAAGGTCAGTTTTTCGGCGCACCGCAGAGAGGTGCATGCCCTGTGTGGTGAAAACGGCGCGGGAAAATCAACCTTGATGAAGATCATCAACGGCATTTACAAGGCCGATTCCGGTGAGATTTACATTGAGGGTATGCCGGTTACC
>JAITNP010000034.1 GCA_031290455.1 Treponema sp.
CATGGCGTACTGGATCGCGTCCACGATGGTGGACTTACCGGACCCGTTATCCCCGGCCAGGAGGCACTGGTTTCCGATGTCGATCACCTCATCCTCAAAATAATCCCACCAGCCGGACCCGTTCCCGGGTAATCATAGGCTATCCCGTTCCCCCTTGTCGTTAATTTTTTGATCCGAACCGTGTTGTCGCATAAAAACTAGCATGAGACGCCAATCAATACACAGAATTCAGTATACCGGGAACCGGCGCCCTGGTTATGGAACAAGAATGCGCAAGAGTATCATATACAGCGCGGTTCCCCCGAAAATACTGATGAGGGAATTCCGCTTCCAGAGATGGACCAAGGCGGTAAAGGCTGCGGCAAGAAGCGCCGGGATTCCCCCCTGGGGATCCGCTTTCAAAGGGGCGCTCAAAGCATTAAAGGCCAGTACTGTCATGGCCACCGGGGGGACCACCTTTTCCACAAAGGCCAGAAACGGCGCAAACCGGGGGGACCCCTGCGTATCTCCGGAGGCCCGGAAAAACAGAAAGGGGAAAACCCTGCAGAAAAAAATAACGCCCCCCATGACAAAGGTTGAGACTAAGGCTTCACTGATATTGAGTTTCATCATTCCTCATTAAAAAAATGCCCTGAAAAAGCAGTTTGCACCGTTATCAGGGCAATCACCATGGCCGAAAGCAGGGAAAGCCGGGCGGGAAGCACGAAAACCGTTAGGATCGCCGTGAGGGCGGCAATGATGAAGATCCGCGCCTTCCGCACCCGGAGGATCTGTTCGATCATGAGTACCACAAACAGGGCGGTTAGGGCAAAGCCGATTCCTTCAATGTTAAAGGGCAGCAGGGAACCTGCCACCGCGCCGATAACCGTACCAATCACCCAGTACCCTTGATCCAGCAGGGCAACCAAAAACATGAACCGGCTCCGATCCTCCCGGTCAGGAAGGGAGGAAAGGAGGGCGAAAGTTTCATCTGAGAGGGCAAAGATGAGGTAGTATTTGAAAGGACCGGCGCGGTTGAACCGCTTGAGCATGGAAAGACCATAGGCTAGGTGCCGGGCATTCACCACAAGCTGCACCAGTGCGGCCTCGGCAAGGCCGGCCCCGGCGGCAAAAAGCCCTACCGCAATGAACTGTCCGGCCCCGGCATACATGACGAGACTCATCACCAAGGCAAGCCACCAGGGGTACCCCGCATCAACCAAGAGCAGCCCAAAGGCGATTCCAATGGCTAAATACCCGAGCAGTACAGGGACAGAATAGGTTAGTGCGTCTTTTAAGGAATTAATGAAACATCCTTTCACCATGAGTCCATATCCAATGCCCCCATCTTAGTTCCTTAATGGTACCTAATCAAGTCCCGGTTACTACCCCCTTTAAAAAAATTTGAGAATCCGTTAATATTAGATTTCAGATACCGATAAAAAAGGGTGCGCCTATGGGCGCGCCAACTTTTTGGTAGAATGGAGGGGACCATTTTGGCATATACCAATGCAATTTCCGTATATAAGGAAATGAGGGTTACGACTGCAAGCCAGGGACAACTTATCATCATGCTCTATGATGGGGCGGTAAAACAGTTGGACCGGGGACTGGACTTATTGGGAGCGAATCTTGCGGGGAAGAAAGACCCAGGGAAAATCGAACAGATAAATGCGGCTATCCTTAAAGCCCAGGAAATCATCACTGAATTAATGGCGTCTTTGGATTTTGATAGGGGAGGGGAAATCGCAAAGAATTTGCTTGCCCTCTATGTATGGTTTAATCAGGAGCTTTTGGAAGCGAATATTAAGCAGGATGTGCGGCGTATTACTATTGTTCGCAATCTGTTCGATGAACTCCGGACTGCTTGGGCTACGATTATTGCCAAGAGTGCGGCTGAAAGCATGGATAAGCCTGTAACCGGTATTAACATCGCTGGTTAGGGGGAGTCATGACAGCGGCTCAAAAAAGGCTCAAAGATAAGCCGGGAGCATGGCAGCGGGCCGCTATTCTTAAGCGTTTCCAGGAACTCTTGTATGCCCAGCAGGAACGGTTCCGGTTGTATCTTGAAGTGCTGGACAAGCAGGGGGATACGATAGAACGGGGCCGTGTCGAAGATAGTATTGTCTATGTTGAAATAGCAGAAAAAATAGTGATGGAAATTTTTTCCATCCAAAAAGTTATGGGGCCTCTGGAAGCGATGTACCGTGCCGCGTATCCGGGAAGCTATGCAGGAACCGGGTATGGGCTATCGGAAGAGGCCGCCGGTATTCAGCGCCTTATATCGGTTCTGGAGCAGCTTAAAACCGAGGCGGTGGGCAGGTCGAAACGGAACAAAGCATTGCTCGCGAAATGGATGACCGCGCTTCGTTTCGATATCCAGGCCCTCAGAAAAAATCCCTATACCGGGCGACGGTCAGTATACTCAAGCGCCGGGATGTCTTCGCTGCTGGATATGCAAGGATAGTCGCCGAACCGTGTACATACCAAGAGGTATCTGATGTCACAAAAAATCACTCCACCAAAGCCACCCCTCTATCTGATAGATGCTTACGGCCTTATTTATCGTATCCATTATGTCTTTCTTCGCCGGCCCCTGCGCAACACCCAGGGCAAAAATGTTTCAATCCTGCTTGGTTTTGTCCGGACCCTGGTAAGTATTTTAGATAAGGGTCTCCCCGGCGCCGGGCCGGATGGGAAGATCCTGGATACACCGCAGAAACCCCTCCGCTTAGGGGTGGTGTTCGATTCCAAAGGGCCTACCTTCCGGCATGAAAGGTACCCGGCATACAAGGCAACCCGGCAAAAAGCCCCGGAGGAACTCCATGAGCAGGTTCCCTTAATAGAAGCGGTCCTGGATGCCTTGGGGGTCCCTGCGTTGAAAGTAAGTGGCTACGAGGCCGACGATATTATCGCCACCCTCGCCCGGAAGTGTCAAACTGAAAATCGGGAATGTTATATCCTTTCCTCCGATAAGGACTTGCTTCAACTGGTGGGGAACGGTACCTACGAGTTGCGGCCCATCAAGACCGACGGGAAGTCCTCAAAAAACGAGGCCGAGATTGCCGAAGCAGCCGATACTGTTCCGAAAAACGGCAAAAAAAAGGGGAGTAATACCCTCAGTACCGGGCTTCCCTACGAATTGGTGGGTCCAGAGGAGGTCAAGGCCGAATGGGGGGTACTCCCCGACAAGGTGCTGGACGTGTTGGCCCTGATGGGGGACACTGCCGATAATGTGCCTGGAGTGAAAGGGGTGGGTGATAAGAGCGCAATACGGCTCATAGGGCGGTACGGTTCCCTGGATGAGATATACCAAAACATTGCCGGCATTCAAGGGGCTATCGGCAAAAATCTCGCCGAAGAACGGGAAAACGCCTATCTTTCAAAATCCCTCATTACCCTGGAATATCAGGTCCCGCTGAGGATACAGGATATCGATGAATTTTCTGTCGAATCACTGAACCGTCTCGCCGGGGCAAAGGTGCTCTGGCGGGAAGGGATACAGGATTTGGCTAAGGTGTTAGACCCTGATATAGCGCAGTATCAGGAGGAAAAGCCGGTGGATGCTGATCCGGCGCTTCTTGGCGCAGGAACATACCAGTCTTTGCTTGATATTACCGAACTGTCGGCTTTACTGGGGGAGGCTAGAAAGCAGGGATTTATGGCCCTGGATTTTGAGACCGATTCCCTGGATGCCTGGCATGCCCGGCCCATTGGTATTTCCCTGGCAATACGGCCCAAGGCGGCCGTCTATGTTCCGGTTGCCCCCCACCACAGCGAAACAGGAGCATCCCCGTTTCTTGACCCCGGTACGGTACGGGATATGCTTGCCCCCCTGCTTGCCGACCCCTGTATGACCATCATTGCCCACAACGCCAAGTACGACTACGAAGTTTCCCGGGGCTGGGGCATACCACCCTGGCAATGCAGGATCTGGGATACGATGATTGCCGCATGGCTTACGGATCCTGAACGCAATAAATATGCGCTGGATGCGCTGGCTTCCTTTTATTTCGGATACATTGCCGTTGCCTATAAGGACATCGTACCCAAGGACAGTACCTTTGACAGGGTTGACCTCGAAACCGCCACCCGGTATTCCGCTGAGGATGCGGACCTTTGTCTGCGGATGAAGCGGTACTTGGAACCTAAGCTGCAACAACAGCCCGCTTCAATGGAGCTTTTCCTGAACATGGAAATACCCTTACTTCCTATCCTTGCCAAAATGGAAGGGGAGGGCATACAAATTGAGAAACAGGTCCTCAGGGACTATGGACTTGAGCTTTCCAAAGAACTGGAGCAGATCCAGGGGGCAACCTGGCAGATGGTCGGCCATGAGTTTAACCTCGCCTCTCCCAAACAACTCCAGGAAGTGCTCTTTACCGAACGGAAGCTCAAGCCGGGGAAAAAGACCAAAACCGGCTATTCCACCGATGTGGAGGTCCTGGAGGAACTGGCCCGGGAAGATCCGGTACCGGCCCTGATCCTTCGCCACCGGACCCTGGCAAAGCTGAAATCAACGTATGTGGATACCCTGGCGGATATGGCCGATGCTGAGTCCCGGCTCCACACCAACTTTGTCCAGACCGGTACTGCCACAGGCCGTCTTTCCAGCCGGGAGCCGAACCTTCAGAACATCCCCATCCGGGACGAGGAGGGCCGCCGTATCCGGGAAGCCTTTATCGCCAAACCAGGGCACCTGCTCATCTCCGCGGACTATAGCCAGATAGAACTGGTGGTATTGGCCCATCTTTCATCAGACGAAAACCTCGTCGCCGCCTTCACCGAAGGAACGGATGTCCATGCCCGGACCGCGGCCCTTATTTTCGGCATTGATGAACCGGAGGTATCCGGGGACCAGCGGCGTATTGCCAAGATCATCAACTTCGGGGTGATGTACGGCATGAGCGCCTTTAGGCTTTCCAACGAATTGGGGATAAGCCGCACCGATGCCGCCGCATTTATCGACGCCTATTTTAAAACCTACGCCGGTATTCGCCGGTACCTTGACGAACTCATCAAAAAGACCGAAGAAACCGGATACGCCTCCACCATCTTAGGCCGGCGTCGCTCCATTCCCACGATCAACTCCCGGAACAAGATCGAAAAGGCCGCCGCCGATCGAGTAGCGGTGAACACCCCCATCCAGGGATCTGCCGCGGATATCGTCAAGACCGCCATGCTGAACCTGGACAAGCGACTTACCGCCGAAAACAGTCCCGCCCGTCTCCTCTTACAGGTCCATGATGAACTCATCCTGGAAGTCCCCGCTGCTGAAGCCGCGGCGGCGGCGAAACTGGTCCAGGAAGAGATGGAACACGCAGTCGTCCTCAATGTGCCTTTACGGGTGAGGGTGGAAACCGGTACCAGGTGGGGGGATTTTCATTAGGGGCCGCTTTCAAAATGCCGGTACTTTTCTGTCATTACCGGTGTTTTGAAAGCGGCTCTCTTGTTAAGAACATCTCTAAGGGTTACACTAATCTATCATGTTAGATTATCGTTTTATTGTAGATACCCTCCTGGCGGTAAAGCAGAATATCACCGACCGGTATATGAAGGCCGATGCGGATGCGGTGGTCCGGCTTTTTAACCGCCGTACCGAGTTGACCACGGCATTACAGTCCCTCCAACAGCAGCGAAACGCGCATGCGGTGGCCATGAAGGGCAAGCTTGAAGCCACGGAACGCACGAGACTCATTGAGGAAGGGAAAAAGCTCAAAGAAGACATTGCCACTACCGAAGGGGAATTGGGGAAAATCGAGGCGGAACTGGACACCGAGGCCCGGCGGATACCAAACATGGCCCATCCTGATGCTCCGGTGGGTAAAGAGGATAAAGACAACCTTGAAGTGAAGCGGGTTGGGGAGCCTCGGACGTTTGATTTTGAGCCTGCGGACCATGTCAAGTTGGGGCAGGATATGGATATCATTGATTTCGATACCGCCACGAAAGTTTCGGGAACCAAATTCTACTACCTTAAAAACGAAGGGGTCTTTCTGGAATTGGGACTCATCCGGTATGCCCTGGATATTTTACAGAAGAAAGGCTTTACTCCCTTTATCACCCCGGATGTCGCCAAGGAGGAAATCCTTGAGGGCATCGGCTTTAATCCCCGGGGGGCGGAATCCAATGTGTATACCCTGGAGGAGGAAGGCACCTGCCTCGTGGGGACTGCGGAGATTACCCTCGGCGGCTACTATTCGAACACGATATTCCCCAAGGACAAGCTCCCCCTTCGGATGGCAGGATTGTCCCATTGTTTCCGCCGGGAAGCGGGGGCGGCGGGGCAGTTTTCCAAGGGGCTTTACCGGGTGCATCAATTTACCAAACTGGAGATGTTTGTGTACTGCCTCCCGGAAGCATCGGACCGGTTCCATGAAGAACTGCGGGCTGTGGAAGAGGAAATTTTCTCCGGCCTTGAGATTCCCTTCCGGGTGGTGGATACCTGTACCGGCGACCTTGGAGCGTCGGCCTACCGCAAGTGGGACCTGGAAGCCTGGATGCCCGGCAGAAACGGCGGGGAATGGGGAGAGGTAACCTCCACCTCCAATTGCACCGATTATCAGGCCCGGCGGCTTAACATCAGATACAAAGACGATGACGGCAAGAACCGTTTCGTCCACATGCTCAACGGGACCGCCATTGCCATTTCCCGGGGTATCATCGCGGTGCTGGAGAATTTCCAGCAACAGGACGGCTCGGTGCGGCTCCCCAAGGCCCTGGTTCCCTACTGCGGGTTTGAGGTGATTAAGCCCCGGTAATCATGCCAACTTGACATCGAATACTTGTACAAAGGCTGCTATTGCTTCCTATTGTCATTCCTTTTTCAATCGCATAAAATACGCTCCAGGAGGAACCCATGGCATTTTCTTTGCATAGTTATCCGGTGGTTTACCGGGCAAAATATGGACACCAGGCATGGAAGGAGGAATATATTGAAAAACCCCACAAGACGCCGGAGGAGGAGGCCGCTCTGGGAGTACCTGAGCAAAATGCCTTGGCCGCTTCCCGTAATGCTTATGACGATATGCCCCTGGTGAGTTATACCACCCAGTACGGCCTTTCTTGTTTTGAGGGGCTTAAGGCCCTGCCCCAGCAGGATGGAGGGCTGGCGATTTTCAGGCCCGACCAAAACGCCGCACGGTTCAGGCGGTCCATGGAAGGGCTGATGATGCCCGGCTTCCCGGAGGATTCCTTTGTTACGGCCTGTGTGGAGACGGTAAAACGGAATGCGGCGCTTGGCTTCCGGCCTCAGTATAAAAAGGAATGGGAGCAGGATTCCTTTATCAGCGCCGATTCAATATATATACGGCCTTTTAGCTATGCTGAAGGGGGAATCGGGGTTGCCCTCTCCCAGAAGCCGTGGGTCGTGGTGGTTACCACCCCGGTAAGCGCCTATTTTGCAGAAGGCAGTTCCGATGCGGTCATTACCGAACGGATCCGGGCGACCCCCAAGGGTACCGGCTGGATCAAGGCGGCTTCCAATTATGTGATTTCCGCCCTTGCCAAACACGAAGCCAATGAGGCGGGCTTCATGGAATGTATCTACCTGGACGCGGTTCATCGGAAATATGTGGAGGAAGGTTCCTCCTGCAATGTGTTTTTCTACCTGAAATCCGGGGAATTGGTAACCCCTGAATTGGGAGATACCATACTGCCAGGCATCACCCGGGCCAGCATCATCGAACTAGCCCGGGACCGGAACATCAGGGTAACGGAACGGAAAATCGCCATTGAAGAGGTTTTTGCCGAAGGGAAGGAATGTTTTGTCAGCGGAACCGCCGCCGGGGCGACTCCCATCGAATCCTTGACCTATCAGGGTAAAAAGGTGGTTTTTAACCACGGAAAAACCGGGGACCTGACCGCCGAGATTCGGGATACCATCAAGGGAATACAGTACGGAACTCTCCCGGATACCAAAGGCTGGATGGTGAAGGTTATCTAACCGAGCGGCATGCGGAGGAAGGAAAGCGGCGTGGGGCCGGCGAGGGGTGGGTATTGTTTAGTAGCCCTGTTGCTGGTCTTATCCGTATATACCAATCCTTTATGGGCGGGGGAAGTGATTACCGCAATCTCTATTTCAGGGCTTAAAAGAACGAAGCTGGGGGTGGCGGAGAAACCCTTGAAAAAATTCCTGGGCCAGGAAGTGGATAGCCTTGAGGTGCATGAAGTCCATGCGGCGATTATGGATACGGGGATCCTTGAACCCCTTTCGGTGGAAATTGCAGATCTCCTGGATGGGGAAGGAAAAGCCCTCATAATAGTAGTTCGTGAAAAATGGGCCATATTCCCCCTTCCGGTGGTTTTTGTGGGTTCAGGGGGTATGAGCGTGGGGGGCTTCTTTATTGATACCAATGCCCTGGGGTTAAATGACAAATTCTTTGCCGGGGGTATGTACCTTGGTGCCGGCTGGATGGCCGGGGGCGGGTATATGCATACCGCCATCCGGGAAGGGTTTCCCGGGTGGAGGGTTTCCGGTTTTTTTTCCCAGGAGGAGCGGCACGATACGGATCAAAGGGATCATGATATACGGAGATTTAACCTGGATTCCATAACCGGCTCTTTGGGCATCAGCTATCCTTTTATGGAGGTGCTGAATGGGTCCCTGCGTTTTTCCTATCAGGAAAAGATCCTGCGGGATAGGGATGATCCCGTGGAAGCGCCCGAATCAGGGGCGCGTACCCTGGGCATAGGCGCGGAGTTTGGGGTGCGGAAGCGTCACTGGGACGGCTATCTGCTTTCTCAGGAGAGCGCATCCCTGGGATACACCTACCAGGTGGGTATCAATTCCCCTGCTTTTCATACCTTTGAGGCACAGGGGATCTATGAAAAATCCCTCATACCGGGGTTCCGGCTCAATCTCCGTACCGGGATGGTGTATAGTCCTGGGGTTCCCCCGCTCTTTGAATCGTCTCCGGCAGCGGCGCAGGTTGCGATACTTCCCGGTTCCTTTTCAGCGCAACATTATGCGGGGGCCTCCCTGGGCATTGAAAAGTATCTCTTTAAGCTGCCCTTTGGAACCCTTTCGGCCCTTGCCTCGTATCAACTGGTCTATTCCCATGGACCACTCTTAGGGGATGCCTTTGATCACGGCGTTGCCGGGGCACTCTCTTTCTATATGAGTAAACTGGCAATCCCGGCTTTGGGCCTGGGGATAGCCTATAACCTTGCCGCTAGGTATGTACAGGGTTCTTTCAGCTTGGGCATGAGCTTTTGAATCATCCGGGGCATCATTCCTGCAGCGCTTCTGCAATGACTCCATGAACCAGATCCGCGAGCTGTGTTTTCCGTTTTTCCATGGGAATGTCCTCGGTCATGATGGGTTTGCCAAAGGCAACCTTAACCGGAACCCTCTGGACCCGGAAATTTTTTTCAAAAACATCATAACTGCCAATGATGGCCACGGGAATGATGGGAACCCCCGCCTTGGTGGCAAGTTTAAGAGACCCTGACCGGAAGGGGAGCAGTCCCCGCCCTTTGCTCCTGGTTCCTTCAGGGAAGATGATCATGGCTCCCCCGGCTTTAATATGCCGGACCCCCCGGTTAATGGTACCTATCGCTTTTCGTATGTCCTGCCGGTCAATAAAGAGACCGTCCAACAGCAGGATCCAGATATTGAGGAGGGGAATCATGGCCAGTTCTTTCTTGGCAATGAACCCGAAGGGTCTCCCGATATAGGCCAAATGCAGGGCGATATCGAAGATGCTCCCGTGGTTACTGACAAAACAAACCCCTCCTTTCTTGGGTATCCATTCCTGTCCCGTAACCACCGGACGGCATCCGCTAATCTTGATAACCAGGATTGCCCAAACTTGGGCGATCCTATAGGTCCCGATGGTCATGGGCTTTCTGAGGCCCAAAAAACGCAGGAGAGACGTCATGATTCCCAGGGGGATACAGATAATCATGATGATACCGGTAGCGATAAACACCATAATCGTCTTTAATAAGGTCATGTCGGCTCCTTCTTAGACACACCCCATGCATGCAACGTCTCCCGGGCAGTCTCCGGGTCTTTCCATAAGAATCCTCTTATCCCCAAGGTTTGTGCCTTTCCTACATTTTCGGAAATATCATCGAAGAAAATAACTTCCTCAGCCTTACAGTCCAACCGATGCAGCAGGATTTCGTATATGGCGTTTTCCGGCTTAATGGACCCGACCTCACAGGAAAAGATCTCCGCATCCAGCAAGGGGATCACCGAAATGGTTTCCCGGACCCAGGCCAGGAAATCATGGGGCATGTTGGAGAGGATCCCCAGCTTATACCCTGCGGCCTTAATATCCTCCATGAGGGTAATCGTAGCGGGATTTATCCGTTTCCAACTGTCTAAATCGATCTGAAGCATGCGTTCCAGAAGGGCGTCATCCGGGAATACCCCTCCATGGCTTAACAGGTTCCGGTAATAGGCTTGCCCGGTAATCATACCCCGGTCATATTCCCCCCGGTGCTTCCATACCAGGGTATCCATATCCTGCACCGGAAGGCCCGCGAGAGAGGCCAACTCATCCATGACCCCCGCTGCCGGGGGAAGGCAAATCACTTTGCCGTAATCAAAAACAACCGCTTTAATAGTCATACGCTATTGCTCACTTATTCATGGCTGTCCCAACTGGGGAAACACCCCCCGCTCCAGAAACATCAGCCGTGACCATGTCAGGATGCCAATCTTTGGCCATTGCGAGCTGGGCTTCCCGCCGTCCGGGGGGCCATCAGTTCATTCTGCCATTGTTTCGCTCCTTTTTTACTAAAATAGGTATAAAAATGAGGTATTGTCTACAGACAACGCCGTATTTTTTGAGACAACGTGGTATTGTCTCAAGACAACTGCTTGTTTGTGCCTTCGGATGGGGCATTTTTGCCTACGAATGGCCTATCCGGTCTCCATTACGGGGCATAATGTAGACCGGATATGAAGTTTTACGTACCGCAAAACTCCGGAGCGGTCCCGTAAGGGATTGCCTTGCATCCGAATCGGAAAAAGGCGTCTGGTACTGAATTTCGTGGGTACCCTGGTTCGGCGAGATACGGCATCAACACTGAGTATTCGCACACAGCTTCGGTCGATTCCGCATAGATGGTATCAACCGCATCGTTATTGACGCCTCTACCAGTACCTAAACGTGTTGCGGCGTTTGAGCGGCTTTCCGCGTTGTGCAACTGCGTGGTTGCATAGACCGGGTGGTTTCCCGCCTTACAGGATAATCCCGAAGGCATAATGCGGGAAACTCCCCCGGTAGCGTACTACGCCCTACCCTTCCAGGATCAGCAAAGTCTTAGGGTCAAGCCGCAGGGCCATAACATCGGGGTTATAGCGATCCCGATCCTTGGACACGGACAGTTCGATATGACTTGGTTTCGGCGCCAGGATAATGACCACATCCACCAGGTCCAAGTAATCCTTGATAAGGAGGGGAATGTTTTGCTTGTCATACTGGGGCGCCTCGCCCTTGACGGTTAGACTATACCACACCGAAAGGCCCAACTCTTGGGCGAACCGCTTAACCGCGGCAATGTGTTCGTGATTGGTCAGGGAAAAATCAAACCCATCAACGATCAGGGCCTCGGCATTGAAGCCCCCCTCCAGGATCATGGCTTTGAGGCTCTTCAGGATCTGATCCCCGGTAACCCCCTCCTGGTTAAAATTCATCAGCACCCGGTTTTTGACCAGCTCGTTCTTAATATCCCGGCTGTTTTCCAGGTTCTTTTTCCTGATAAATTCATCAAAAATGTTTTCATACCACGCCAAGACATAATCGGTATGCTGGGTAAAGGATACGTGGATGACCTTTTCGGCCTGTAACAGTTTATCCAAGGCGATCTGAACCAGTACCGAGGTTTTACCAATCCCGCTTTGGGATGCGATGATGCCGATCTCCCCTGTTTTAAGCCCGCCATTGATAGACTGCTCGAAGATCCGGACCGGACTACGCTGTATAAGTTCTTGCTTAACCATGAGGTATCTCCTTATGAACGTCCCTGTTCTTTCTTCCGCTTTTCCTCATAGGCCTTAATGAGGGTCTCGGAAATGCCGGCGGGAACCTTGCCGTATTTTTCAAATTCCATGGTAAACTCCGCCTTACCCTGGGTCAAGGACCGCAGTACCGTGGAATAACCAAACATTTCGCTCAAGGGAACCTCGGCGTCTACCCGGGAAAAGGTCCCGTCTTCGGTAGACGCGCTGATGATACCCCGGCGCTGGTTAATTGAGGCGTAAATATTTCCCTGAAATTCCGTAGGCCCTTCCACGGAAACCTTCATGATAGGCTCCAGGATGCAGGGTCTGGCCTTGTTGTAGGCTTCCCGGAAGGCGCCGATGGCGGCCATCTGAAAGGCGATATCCGAGGAATCCACTGGGTGGGATTGGCCGTCGTTGATGACACAGCGGATGTTGACAATCGGGAAGCCGATGAGACTCCCCCGTTTCACCGCCTCTTTGAAGCCCTTATCACAACTGGGGATAAACTCGGTGGGGATGGCCCCACCCTTGATGCTATCCACAAACTCGTAATCCCCATCGGCAAAGGGTTCCATGTACCCCACAACCCGTCCGTATTGCCCGGCACCGCCGGTCTGCTTCTTGTGGGTGTAGTTGTATTCCGCCCGCTGGGTAATGGCCTCCCGATAGGCGACCTGGGGCATGCCGGTCTCTACCTCGCACTTATATTCCCGGTGCATCCGCTCGATATAGACTTCCAGGTGGAGTTCCCCCATCCCCTTGATGATAGTCTGGTTGGACTCAGGGTCCACGTATGTCTGGAAGGTGGGGTCTTCCTTGGTAAAGCGGTTCAGGGCCTTGGCCATCTGGTCCGCGGATTTCTTGTCCTTGGGCATAATGGCCAGGGAAATGACCGGCTCAGGCACGTACATGGAGGACATGGCATAGTTAAGCCCCCCCCCACAGAAAGTATCCCCGGAAGCGCACTCAATGCCGAAGAGGGCCACGATGTCCCCGGGAACCCCCTCATTGATGTCTTCCATGCTGTCGGAGTGCATACGAACCAGACGCCCTACCTTAAATTTCTTCCGGGCCCGGGTGTTGATGAGTTCATCCCCTTTCTTAAGGGCGCCCTGGTAGATCCGTACATAGGTGAGCTGCCCGTATTGACCGTCTTCCAGCTTAAATCCCAGGGCAATGGTGGGGTGCTTTTCGTCCGCAGAAAGCTCCTTCCGTTCCTCATTATGGTCCAGGTCCAGGGCGTAGTTCTTTACTTCCGTGGGATTGGGAAGGTAATAGTTCACCCCGTCCAACAGGGATTGGATCCCCTTGTTCTTATAGGCTGAACCCACCATCACCGGCACAAACTGTTCCACCAGGGTCCCGGTACGGATGGCCTCCCGGATAAGGTCTTCCGAGATGGCTTCACCGCCTAAGTACCGTTCCGCAAGTTCATCGGAAAACAGGGAAACCGCGTCAAGCAGTGCATCCCGGTGCTTATCCGCATCTGCCTTGAGATGCGCGGGGATCTCTGCATAACGGATCTCGGTCCCCTGATCACCATCAAAATACACACCCTTCATAGTGATAAGGTCCACCACTCCCTCAAGTTTGTCCTCAAGACCAATGGGTATCTGGATCATCACCGCGTTGAGTCCCAACTTTTCCCGGAGCTGCACCGTCACCCTGAAGGGGTTGGCCCCGGTACGGTCGCATTTATTGATAAAAGCAATCCGGGGCACATGATAGCGTTTAAGTTGCCGGTCGACGGTGATGGACTGGGACTGAACCCCTCCGACCGCGCAAAGCACCAAGATGGCCCCATCCAGGACCCGGAGGGACCGTTCAACCTCAATGGTAAAGTCCACATGTCCGGGGGTATCAATGAGATTAATGGTATGATGCTTCCATTCAACCTGGGTTGCGGCGGACTGGATGGTAATACCCCGTTCCCGCTCAAGCTCCATGTGGTCCATGGTCGCCCCGACCCCGTCCCTTCCCCGAACCTCGTGGATGGCGTGGATCTTATTACTATAAAACAAAATACGCTCTGAAAGGGTTGTTTTACCCGAATCAATATGCGCACTGATTCCAATGTTCCGCATCTTGGTAATGTCGATGCCCATCTTTCTTTATACCCCTCGTTCCAAAACTAAAGTCGCCCAACAAATGATAATAGACGCTTGTATTTGCAATAATATAGTAAGGTTTTCTAAAAGTTTCAAGGGGGCCATCCAGCACAAAAGCGTTTGCGCATTTTCCAGGATTTCGGTATACTGGTACATGAGGATGGTCGTATGGGACATAAAGTGGAATCCAATGATGATGAGCTATTACAAGTAGCGGTAGCCATCGGGTCGGTTATGCTGGTGTGCATGGTCATGGCGCTGGCAGTTAAGCAGTACGAAGGGCGAGTTACCCCGCACTTGACGGTTTCATATCCCAAGGAAGATGCGGGGACCCTGGGGGGGATGCCTGTCATCCCCACGGACGCATCCGGTCCAATCCTCGGTTTCAGTTTCCAACCCGAATATTTCAGTCCTGACAATGACGGGGTGAATGATGAACTCATCATCTCCCTCACTGCAACGGACGAATCCCCCATCGTATCATGGAGTTTGGAAATTCGGGAACCCCAGGCGCCCTATCCGGTATTCTACCGTATCGAAGGCACGGGAAATCCTCCGGCCCGTACTACCTGGAATGGACGCAGCGCCAAGGGAGAACTGGTCCAGTCGGCCATGGATTATCCCTTTACCTTCAGGGCGGAAGATGATAAGGGCAACGTAAGTACCCTGGACAGCAAGATCGGGGTTGATGTCTTGGTCATCCCTTCTGAAGATGGACTAAAAATACAGGTTCCCTCGATCATTTTCCGGGCGGAAGAGGCGGACTTTATCGGCCTGCCCCGGGAAACCGTGGAAAACAACAATCGAGTCTTACGGCGTATCGCCGAAATCCTCAATAAATTCCGGGATTACCGGGTGCGGATAGAGGGTCATGCCAACCGTACCGAGCTATCCGATACGGAAGCGACAACAGAAGAAGAAAGCGAACTCCAGCCCTTGAGTGAAAGACGGGCCAGGGCGGTGATAAACCGGCTGGTCGAATTCGGCGTCAGTCGAAGCCGTATGAGCGCGGTAGGCATGGGCGGTACAAAACCGATAGTGGTGTATACGGATCGGGACAATGTCTGGAAAAACAGACGAGTAGAGTTTATCCTTATCAAATGAGCCGCTTTTCTGCTATTTCCGGTATTGGAAAAAGGGCTTGGCGAGGGAAGCGTGGGGCTGGGTGGGGGTGTATTTTAAGAAGTTTGGTGGTGATCTCCAAAGCATGATGCGTAATTCTTTATTCTATAAAGAATCAGCTATCATACCTTGGAGATCATCATCAAAAGAGCAATCCTTAGTTTCAAAAATATGCTCCTTCCTGGATTATTAAGGGTGCCCTCCAAAATATCAGAAGGATACCGAATTCATCTATAATGCTTGTATTATAGATTATAATATGGTAAAATGATCTATGATATAGAAACTTAGTTATATATTTAACTAAGGTAAATAGTTTTTTGTTTAAAATAAAAGGTTTTGTATGAAGAAGATTTTCAGGCTTTTTTGGGTAATTTTAACTTTTGGACTGGTGGGATGTAGTTCAATATCACATTACGCTGATTTAGCGAATGAATATAGTTTCGAATACTTTTTCCCTTCTTATAGTTTCCATCGTACCTTCTCTACTATTGATGAAGCTTATGATTTTGTTAATACAGCCAGTGCAAAATTTTCAAAATCTGTAAATAAGTCTTCAGCAAAAGGTTTGGCTGCAAAATTAATAGGGCCTGCTGTAATAACAGATAATCCTGTTGCGGTTGGCTGTTTTTTTAGGGCTACTAATAGTAATAGTGATATAAATCTTTCTAAGATTGATAAACCATTAGAGATTGTCTTAAGGGATGCAATTTCAGCAACCATTGTATTTTTAGTTTTTTATAATGATCGAGCCGTATCAATATCGGATTATCACCTTCAAGAAGGCTATGTTTATACTAGTAATTCTCAAATGGAAGGATTTAAATCTTTTGGTAATTCTTATGAGACCAATTACCCTGTTGGTTGGGGCATAGAAAAAGCGTTCCACTATTTGAAGGGTGAAATAAATTAAGCTTACAGCAATTTGACAAATGGACAGCCTAAACAGACAATACGGAGATATAACCGTTCATGGGTCGTAAATCCATGTAAAGGTTATTTTCAAGCAGTGCCTTATACCTCAGCAGAGGAGCTGGAAGCGAGTATTGGATAATTTATCGAACGCTATAACGTTACCGCTCATCCGTTCACCGGGACCTACACCGGGAAGCCTACTCAACCATAATTTAGAGGTGTGTATTTAAGAAGGGCTGTACTAGTATCAGGTTCCCTCGCTTTTGCATATCACTTTAGGAGTTTTGAAAGAGGCTCAGATGTCAAAAAAATTAGAATAAAATTTTTTATCAAAAAATAACCATAAAACTACAAAAATATAGGAAAAATCACAAATAATATTGAGAATACAGACCTTCAATTCGGAATATGCGATTGAGATCGTGGCCTGATGATAATCCGTCCTCGCGGGGCAGAAAAATCCCTGGGGCACTCACGCTAGGCTTCTGGGACGAGATGCGATAGCGCTTCATACTTTTGAGCCAGAACCCGTCGGCCAATGAGCACCTCCCAGGGATTTTCCTGCCCCGCAGGACTATGTTTCCGGTACTGTCCTCAATATCCCGAAATGACGTCGGGAGGAGGAGGAAGAGCGGCTCCGGTAGAACCTTTACCCTGAGCCAGACCTTAGTCCGTGGTATATTCCGAATTGAAGTTGCTCAAAAAAGAGCTTGACATGTTATTCTTAATGGTGATATACTGTTTTTATGAATATAATCAGAAAAAGATGTGAAATTATTATGTATTTGTCTCATTCCTTATATTATGATGCATTAAGTTTTGTGGGGGGGGGGGGGGGGGGGGGGGGGGGGGGGGGGGGGGGGGGGG
>JAITNP010000102.1 GCA_031290455.1 Treponema sp.
TGCTGGTATGCGATGAGTTGAAACTAATAGAAGGAAGTACGTTCGCGATAGATGGGTGTAAGATTACCTCAAACGCAAGCAAAGCGTGGTCAGGGACGCATGAGGAACTGGAAAAGAAGGCGGCCACGTTTGAAAAGGTAACGGCGAAGATAGTAAGCCAGCACCAAGCGCGAGACCAGCAGGAAGCATGGCCCGATGGGGCATGGCGGGGTGAAATAGGGGGAAAAGGCGTCTATGTGGGCGCCGGAACAAATAAGTGCGGGGTGTATACATAAAGATGTTCCCTTTTCAAAATGCCGGCAATAGCAGAAGCCATTTCGGTATTAAAACCGCCACCCTACCCCGACTGCGGGCCGGATATATGCGGGGGGAGGTTCATCCACCGAAAATATATAGACGAATTCGACTCCAAGTTCAGCAAAGAAGGGCTTACGGATAAACCATTGTAAAGAAACCCCGCCGTTTACCGAAAAAATCCAGGTACTGACCGGTTCGGAAACCCGCTGCTGGTCGAATTCAAAATAAAAATCATATACCAGGGAAACGCCTCCTCCTGCCCGGATATTAAGGGCCAGTACCCGGTTGAAAAACCATTGTTGAAAAACACCGTTACCGTTAAAGCCCAGGAGATGGGCGTGAACCGTAAAGTCATCCTGCTGGGAAGCGAGATAATTCCAGGAGGGAACCAGCTCAAATCCAAAAGCGCGGCGCAGACCCTTGAACGGAATCAGACCCAACCGAAGGAAGGTGCCCGCTGGGAAGAATACCCGCTTATAGAGGGTATTAAAATCACCATAAATGGGAAAAACCGGGGAATAGGCTGCTGAAACCGCTATATCCAGGGGACTATTGGATATCCTGAAGGTTCCCACGGAACTTTCTAACCCCCCGGGGTTCTTCACCACAACATCGTAACGGCCTGCAATGAGCTGCTGGGGATTAAAAACGAGTTGAGCCTGCCCCCCGGATGGACCGAAGTTGCAGTGCAGAGGAACAATGAGGGTTCCGTTCGTCTGGGAGCGCAGGGATAGTTCGCTTTCCTCGGTCAGATTACGCCCCGTTACCGTGAGTACCCATTGGGTATCCTTATCCAGATAAAAATGATTCGGCGTAAAGTGGACCACTGCCGGTTGAATGGCCGAACGTACCTCAAAATAGGCCCATTCCGAGCGTGCCCCTATACGGCCTAAGCGGTTATACACCAGCACCTGGTACCGGTACTGACCGGGAGCAAGGGAACACTCAACCACCGGGACCTTCGTTACCCTGCGCAACACCTCTTTATATCCCTGGCCGAAATCATCCTGCTGTTCCACCACTGCTTCATAATAGTACCCCGATGCCACCGATTCCCACGTAAGGCGCTGTATGAACGGAACCCCGGTAGCGGTTCTTTCTTCGTAATAAAAGCCCTTGGGCACAGCCGGGAGTACCTCGAACTCGGCCCATGCCGTAACGATCTCCGGACGGCCCAAGAGGTTATACACCAGTACCTGATACCGGTACTGACCGGGGGCAAGAGAGCAGACAAGGACCGGCTCGGTCGTTATTTCCCGGACCACCTCCCCGGATTCGGCGCCGGAATCATCCAGCCGTTCCACCACCACTTCGTAATAGTACGCAAATTCCACTGGTTCCCAGGTAAGGCGCTGAATAAAGTGCTCCATCAGACGATCAACCCCTGGCGCTTGGGCATAGAGCGCAGAACCAACCAGCAAGAACAGGGATACCCATAAGCGGAATGTATAATTAATTGCCATATAACGACCCGGTAACTCCCAGTTTAGGATTTGACAGCGGGGGAATATCAATGGTAAACCGGCTTACTCCAATGGTCCCCCGCTGTTCAACGGTACCATCGGCGGCGATACTGAGGGCTTCCACCTGCCAGGTGAAGCCGCCAACATCAAGGATGGACAAGTCTTCAATACGATAGCTGATTTTAAACAGCGGATCCGTCCGAATGATCGGCGGCGCATCATTGATATGCTGATCCGATACCAGGGTAAAAATATAGGCATTGGCCCCGGGCACCGGGTCCCAGGTAAAGGTGATGGTCCGGCTCTTTTGTACCTCGGCAGCATCAAGGCGGTACCCATCCGCAGGACGCATCTGTTGAGCCGGAGGCAGGAGGGAAACCGGCAGGACCTGGAAGCTTAGGGGCTGGGGTGCGCTGATATCCAGGCCATCGGGGGTTTCCGCCTGGATGGTCCAATAATAGGTTCCCGGGGCCAGGGGGGGCAAGGAAATGGCCGTACCGGGATCCAGGACATCCTGTATCGCGTCGCCCTGCAGGGGGTTAGGACTCCGGGACAGGATAAACCGGGACCTTCCCACGGTTTCGGTGGAACTCCACCGCACCATGCCGGGCCGTCTTAGGGCCTCAAGTCCGGTAAAAGCGTATCCTGGGGTGGGAAAATTCAGGTGTACCGGGGACACCGCCACGGGCAGTACCTGGAAACTCGATGGCTTCGCCGCACTGATATCCAGCCCCTCGGAAGTTTCCGCCCGGATGGTCCAGTAATAGGTCCCCGGAGTCAATGGAGGCAGGACAATGGACCGGCCGGGATCCAGTATCTCCTGCACTGGTGTGCCCTGCAGGGGGTCAGGATTCCGGGAGAGGATGAACCGGGACCTTCCCACCGCTTCGGTAGTACTCCATCGTATCGTACCGGGGCGTCTCAGGGCCTCGAGACCGGTAAAGGGGTATCCTGTTTCGGGGTAATCCAGGGTTACCGGAGATACCGGAAGTATCTGGAAACTGGTAGGCCGTACCGCGCTGATATCAAGCCCTTCCGGGGTTTCTGCCTGGATAGTCCAGTAATAGGTCCCCGGAGCCAACGGAGTGAGGTTGACCGACCTACCGGGATTCGTTACCTCCAATACCGCCGTGCCCTGCAGGGGATCGGGATCCCGGGACAGGATAAGCCGGGATTTTCCCACTGTTTCTACAGAACTCCACCGGATGCGGGCAGTCTGTCTCAGGACCTCAAGCACCGTAAAGGGGTGTCCTGCCTCGGGGTAATCCAGGATTATCCGGGAAACCTCCGGCGGGAGTACCTGGAAGCTTGCAGGCTGTACTGCGCTGATATTCAGTCCATCGGAGGTCTCTGCCTGGATGGTCCAGTAATAGGTTCCCGCAGACAGCCTGGGCAGAGGAATAGTCCTGCCGGGATTGGTCAGCTCCAGTATCACGTCTCCTTGCAAGGGGTTAGGATTCTGAGACAGGATAAACCGGGAAGTTCCCACCGCTTCTATCGAACTCCATCGGACCGTACCGGGCCGTCTCAGAGCCTCAAGCCCGGTAACGGTGTATCCTGCTGGGGGAAAATCCAGGGTTACCGGAGGCACTTCCAGTGGAAGTACCCTGAAACTTGCTGGCCCTGGAGCGCTGATATCAATGCCCTCGGGGGTTTCCGCCCGAATAGTCCAGTAATAGGTCCCTGCGGACAGCGTGGGCAGGGGGATGGCCCTGCCAGGATTGGTCACATCCAGCACCGGCGTACCTTGCAGGGGGTTAACATTCTGGGAAAGGATGAATCGGGAGGTTCCGACGGGTTCCGTGGAACTCCACCGGACCGTGCTGGGTCGTCTCAGGGCCTCAAGCCCCGTAAAGGTGTGGCCTCCGGGGGGATATTCCAAAAGGATGGGCCGGGGTTTACTCAGAACAAACTGTCCGGTCTCCAGAGCGCCTTGCCGCCGGCTTGCATGGGGACGTTCCTCGGCAAAGGCCCGGACTGTCCAAAAATAGGTGCCTTCGGTGAGGGAATCCATGGGTATTGAGAGAGAAGATTGTCTGGCATCCGGATTTTCATACACCAGCCGGGAACCACCGGCTCTAAGCCTGCCCGCTCCGGGATCGGCTTCCGCGCTTCCTGCGGCATAGAGGGAAAACTCGTACACATCCGCTCCTGGGACCGGACGCCACCGGAAGGCTAGGTTTTCCTGGGGGCGAGGTACGACCCGGTCGAGGGGGACTTCCAGTTCTGGCTTGGGTAGGGGAGCCACCACCACCAATCGCTGAGGAGGGGTTTGCAGGACCGTCTCCCCGGCAGCACTATTCTCCGGGGGAATCATCGTGGCAACCCGCCAATAGTAGATCCCCTCTGGCAGGGCCGGTCCGGGGTACGTCCGCTCACCTGCAGTATTCTGTACCGCTGCATCCACGAGAAGCTGGGAAAAATCAGGAGTAGTGGAAAGCTGGAAGCGGCTTATGAAGGGCAGGTTGGTCTTCCAGGTAAACCGGAACAATGGCAGGACATCATCCGCCACGGTATAATTATCCGGCGGGAACAGGGTCTCGTGATTCATATTTCCCTTGAGGGCGATAAAAGACCGGACCTCCGAAAGGGGGGAGGTGTTTCCCCCTAGATCCGTGTGATAGATCCGCCAAAAATAGCGGCCATCCTTGAGCACCGAGGTATTACGGCTGGTTTCCTCCGGGGTGTAGGCATAAAAATTTTCCCGGACCGTTCTGATAATCACGGGATATTGTAGGTCCTGGTCTTCCGCGATTTGTATGGTATAGGAAGCGGCAGCCGGTTCATGTTTCCAGGAAAAGTAGATACCTCGTTCTTCGGTAGCGATGTTGACCATGTTTCCTGGTGCAGGAGATAAGAGTACCGGGGCGGTCAGGCTCTCGGTACGCTGTTCGATACCAAAGGATACCCATGGGGAGGGTACGGGGGTCCCGGTATATTCATCGGGATAGACCGGCCGGACTCGCCAGTACCAGGTCCCGGGTTCAAGCCCTGCATACAAGAAAGAAGTCCCCTGCACGGTGGTGCTCAACTGAGGACGTTCCCTTGCCGGGTTATCCGCCGCTTCCAGCAGATACCCCGTGGCCTGGTCGAGGTCTGCCCCGGGAGGGTTCGCCCACTGGAACCGGATTGCTTCGGGGCTCACCCGGTACGCATAGGCGGCTCCTTCAGCAGGGCTTATCAACACCGGCGGAGGGGCATAGAGTACGCTTAGTTTACCCGTGGCGGCCTGAGCAGGGGCAGCGGCGCTGGCTTCTGCACCCCCCGCTTGCGGTGTAACCGCGTAGGCTCGCCACCAGAAAATTCCTGAGGGGAGTTCTATGGTCGCGGTTATGTGGTCATCCTCATCATGGGTATGGATAAGCCGGGTAAAACGCCGGTCCCCGGCTATTTCCAGGCGCACCTGTTCATCCCCGGAAAAATTAACGGTCTGCCAGGAAAAAGTGACCGGCATGAGGGCATCCGAAGGGTTTAATATCCGCTGATTAGGCACCGGGGAAAGGATCACCACCTGGGAGTTCATGGCGGTTGTCCCATCGGCCGTAACGGTGATGGCCGATCCAGTCATCACCGTTTGCGTGCCGGTGGGGGTACTGAGGGCGGCATTCCCCTCCACTACCTGGAGATTAAAGCCCTGGGTATTGGTATCGGCCCCCACGGTGGCCACGCTCCCGGCGGTAAAGCTCACCTCCTTGTCGCCGGAAACAAGCACCAGGCCGTCTCCTTTGGCATTCACGTTGACCATTCCCTCGGCCAATTCCACCCGGGCGCCTTTTTCACTGAAGAATACCTGGATGAGGCAATTTTCCGCCAGATCAATGGCATCCCCGTTCGCAAAGGTGATGGTCGTGTCGGACAGGTCCGCGGTGCGGATAAGGTCGCCGTTATAGATTGGAGCTTCCTTCTGCAACTGACCCCAGAGAAGCCGGTCCGAAAAACGGCGCTGGGCCGCATTGTGCTTAAAGGACACGATCCCCACCGGGATTTCCGAGAGTTTGGTGAGGGTACGGTTCATATCCTGCCAGAACAAATAAACCCCCAGAAACGTCCCGGACAGGCAGAGGAACACGACTAAACCATCAAGGAGAGGGCGTTTAGCCCTGAATTTTGTATTTTTTTTCTTCCTCACTGGTGTCTACCTTACTGAGGTCCGGGGTGGGGATTCCCAACAATTCCCGGACTGCCGCCAAACTCTGAGGCCCCGCTGGTCCCACGCACTGCCGGTTTATGAGGGGGGCGGTTTTCGGTATCTGCTCCAGATCCCTGAGCGTACCGGTCACCTCCTCGGGGTCGCGGATATTAACCACCGCAAACATCCGCTTGGTTTTACCGTGTTCCACCACGCTGGGCATTTCTTCGGTCAGCAGGTACTGACCGCAGAGTTTCCAGGTGTCTTCGGTCATGAGAATCTCCGTGCCAAAGGGCTTATTGAAGGTCTCGGTCCGATCCGCAAAGCTGACCGCATCCCCGATGATCGTGTATTCCATCCGTTCAGCCGAACCGATTTGCCCGGCCACCACGGTCCCGCTGTTGATACCACAGCCGATTTTGATGATGGGCTTCTGGTCCCCGCCCCGGTCCTGGTTGAAGCTCCGTAAGGACGCCCGCATCATCAGCGCTGCCTTGACGCAGTTCAGGGCATCCTGCTCCGGGCTTCCGGTGGATTCCACCGCGCCCCAGTGGGCCATGACCGCATCCCCGATAAACTTGTCGATGGTCCCCCCGGTGATGAGCACGCATTTGACCATCCGCTCCATGTACTCGTTGATGAAGGCGATGACTTCAGCGGGCTGGAGTTTCTCCGATATGGCCGTGAAGGAGCGAATATCCGAGAAGAAGATGGTGGCTTTCCGGTCCGTTCCCCCGGTAACGAGCTGCCCCTTGCGGGCCAGCCGCGCCAGGGTCTTGTTGGTAAACTTCTCGAAGTTTTCAAGCCCGTGGCTCATGCTGATGAAACTTTGGGTCAAGACCCCGGTTTCATCCCGGTTTTTGTTTCTCAGGTTCAGGTGATAATTGCCGTCCTCGATCTGCCCCGCTGCCTGGGTCAATTCCGTTAAGGGTCTGCTGATAGTCCGGGAAAATATCAGGATAAAAACAACCGAGAAGCCCAATACCCCGATGGTCAGGAAAATGTTGCGCCAGGTGGCGGCCACGATCCCTTCAAAAACCAGGCTGGACCGGATAATGGTAATCACCGCAGTGTTGCCCAGGGACAGCCGCTGAAAGGCCCCGAAATATTCCACCCCCGCCTCGTCGGTATACCGGGTCTGGAGGCTTTGGCCCGTGCTTTCCAGCACGTTTTGCACAAAGGCCAGGTTCCCTAAATTCACTCCGGAGCGGACCATGGTACTATCCGGGTGGACTAAGACATCCCCCACATCATTTATCATGAAGGAAACATTGGCACCGGTTCCGAAGGTGTCGATCAGGTTTTCCGAGGAAAAGAAGATAGCCGCCCCTTGTAGGGTTTCCCCGGTTTGCCAGGGGCAGAACAGCGCCATCATCGGGAACCCCAGGGCCGGGGTTGCGTTGCGCAGGAGGATTTCCCCTGCCTGTACCCGGTTCAGGGCTTCTTCCTGAGCGGCAAGATAGGATGCAAGCAGCCCGGGGTCAAGGTCGTTGGCCAGGAAAAACGCGGTGTTAGTTAAGAAAAGAGGCGTGAGGGCATTGGCGCGCACTGACGGCTGTTCACTGGTGGCGATTGCTACGATATCGGGGTTCTGTTGGAAGAAGTAGGCTGCCTGGTGGGCTTGCTCCTGTTCCTGGACAGCGGGAAGGGTGTTCAGGAGGGTTAGGTTATGCAGCAGCACCAGGAGCTTCGAATGGGTAGTAGTGAGGACGGTTTCCGCTTCCGACCCAGCCCTTCGGTTGATACTGAAGTTGTTGTCCTCCGCCGTAATCCGCACATCCGAACTGATCAGTACCGACACCAGGGCCGTGATGACCCCAAGGGACACGAGCAAGAGGATGGTAATGATGGTAACAAGTTTCACCCCGATGGGAAATTTGACTTTGATACCGACGGCGGCTTCCGGTGCTGCAGGCGCAGGCTTCGCCCTGGGCTTGGATAGGGGCCGTATCCTGGGGGCGGCTTTCGGGGCAGGGGCGGCGGTCGGCGCGACCGGAGGTTCAGGCGCGGCCTTGGGCAACGCCGCGGGTTTCGGCATGGCCTTGGCCGCTTGTGCAGGGGTACGCGCTCCCTGTACGGATACCGTACCTACGGGAATTACCTCCGGGAGCGGTTCTGGTTTGGGCGGTCCGATAAACCGGCCATAGTTCAGTAAGTCTTGGGCTGCGGTACCCTCCAACGCTGCCGGGGGTTTCGGCTTGGGCATGCCGATAAACCAGCCATAGCTCATGACATCTGGGGGCTGCGGGGCTGCGGGGGGCCTTCTGTTACGAGGATTCACCAGCGTTCCCTCACTTCCGCCAGGGTCCGGGGGCCGTGGGGTCCCACATACTGCCGGTTTATGGTCCGGTCTGTTTTCGGTATCTGATCCAAATTATCGAGAAGCTGTATGGCCTCATCCGGGTCGTGCATATTAATCACCGCAAAGACCCGCACGGGCTTTTCTTTGCCTTTCACCTCAATGCCGGGCATTTCTTCAGTCAGCAAGTAATGCCCGATCAGGTCGTAGGTGTTCTCGGTCAGCAGAATATCCGTGTCAAAGAGGTCATTCGGCCCTTCAATGCGGGCCGCCAGGTTGACCGTGTCCCCGATGACCGTGTATTCCATCCGTTCTTCGGAACCCATTTGTCCTGAAACCACTTCGCCCGTGTTGATGCCACAGCCCATTTTGATGCGGGATTCCCGGTCCCCGCCCCGTTCCTGGTTCAGACTCCCCAGGGATGCCCGCATCATCAAGACCGCCTTAACGCAGTTCAGGGCATCCTGCTCAGGACTCCCTGCGGATTCGACCGTCCCCCAGAGGGCCATGATGATAACTCCCCCCTGGGTCAAAAACTTATCCACCACCCCGCCGGTCCGGGTTATGCAGGGTACCATCCGGTCCATATATTCGTTGATGAATCCGACTACTTCTTTGGCGTGGAGTCCCTCGGCGATTTCGCTAAAATCACGGATTAAGGCAAAACACACCGTGGCGGTCTTGCTTACCCCTCCCAGGGTCAGTTTTCCCTTTCTGGCGAGCTGTACAATCCCCTGGTTGGTGAACTTCTCGAAGTTTGCAAGCCCCAGGCTCATGCTCAGAAAGCTTTGGGTCAAGACCCCGGTTTCATCGGCGCTTTTGCTGTTGAGGTCCAGGTGATAATCCCCCGCCTCGATCTGTTCCGCCGCCGCTTTCAAGGTTTTTAAGGGCGTACTGATAGTTTTTGAGAAGAACCACACAAACAGGACGGCCATACTGAGGACCGCGATGGACAGATAGAGGTTGCGCCTCGTGGTGGCGATGATGCCCTCAAAGACCACCGCCGCCGGGATACGGGTGAGCACCACGGCATCGGCCAGGGCAAGCTTCTGAACCGCGCCGAAATAGGTGACCCCCTCCTCATCGGTATAATGGGTGTGGAAACTCCGGTCCTCACGGTCCAGGGCGATATGCACGAAGGGATCCTCCTGCATATTCGCTCCGGAGCGGACCAGTTCCTGATCCGGATGGACCAGGACCGCGCCTGCATCGTTGATCATAAAGGAAACATTGGCCCCGGTCCCAAAATTTTCGGTTATGCTTTCGGTAGAGAAGCAGATGATCACCACCGTCCTGGTTTCCCCCTGTACCCAGGGGAAGAACATAACCAGCATCGGGACCCCAAAGTCAGGGGTGCCGTTGAGGAGGGTGTCTGTTCCGGCGCTTACCCGGCTCACCGTCTCCCCCTGGGCCTCAAGAAAAGGGGGAATCAGCGCCGGTTCAAGCTCTTTGGCGTGAAAAAAACGCTCGTTTATGAAGAGGGGAGCCGCACCGTCCCCTCCGGTGCTGGGGCGTATCCCAAGGGCGGCGATATGCTGGTTTTGTTCAAAGAAGAAACGAACGGCCTCCTGAATCAAGTCCTCCTTGGGGAGCGCATTCAGGATACTGAGGAGGGTGAGCGTATCAGATCGGATCGTCTTGAGGGCAGTTTCCACCTCCACCCCAGACCGCCTATTCACCATACGGTTATTATCCTCGGCAGTAGTACGCACATCAGCACTAACCAGCACCCATACGAGGACCGTGATAGAAACAAGGGACAGGAGCAGGAGGAGCGTGATAATGATTACGAGCTTCCCACCAATGGGGAAGCGCATCTTTGAGGGGTCTCCTGTTTTTGCACTATCACCCATAGGTTCTCCGTTTTTTACCTCAGGGATCCTGGCATACTCCGAGCGCTTTCCCGTCGCGCATTTTCTCGCTGCTGCATTTTCCGGTAATACTCACTCTGTTTGAGCGCCTCCGTAACATCCATGATCCGTATTTTATTATCGACCACTTGTATTTTTTGGTTCTCTAATATATTGTCGATGAACTTGGGGGCCTCTTCCGGGGGGATACCTACCATGTTGGCCAGTTCTTGCGGTCCAAAACTAAAGGTGTAGCCGGTCTTCGGCTCCAGAGCAACCCGGTTTTTTTCAAGGTGCATGAGCATCCCGTCATACATACGCCCCACCGGATCCTGGATGAGGGTATTGGCCAATTGTTTGTGGATGAACCATATCCGTTCCGCCAGTAATTGGGTCAGCCGGGCAATAATCTGAGGCTGCGAAGCGGTAAACCCTTCAAAGTTTGCCTTCTTGACCGTGGTTACCGTACAATCTTCGTAGGCAATGGCGCTTGCGGACCGCGGCTTGGATTCCAGTAAGGCCATTTCTCCAAAAATATCCCCCTTTTTAAGCACCGCCAGTATTACTTCCGCATCGTCCACTATTTTGATGATCTTCACCGCTCCACTCTGGATGATAAAGAGTTCAGCCCCGGGTTCACCTTCGGCAAACAGGATGCTCTCCTTGGCGTAGGTCCGGTTAAACTCGGTTTCACCGGCACCATCAATTGTCAATTGGCCATAGGGGGCAAGCTTCACCCGCCGTTCCTGTGCCCGCTCCACATATTCCCCCTTGGGGTAATAGGTGAGATATTGCTGGTAGCCGTAATAGGCCTGGGGATACAGGGTCTTTTTATAGTAATACTCCCCTATCTTAAACAACTGGGATGCCCCATCTTCCTCAATGATATGCTTGAGGGTCAGCAGGGTAAGGGCCTTATTCAGATACCGTAAACGCTGAGAAAACTGCAAAATGATCTTCATGGCAAGGGATGTATTATACTGAATAAGCCCTTCAAAGTGGTTTCTATGCACCGAAATGAGACTCACATCGGTCAAGGCCTGGGCGGTTTCGATATGACTGTGGGAGGACAGGGAGGATACCACGCCAAAGAAATCACCCGGCCCCAAGAGACTGCTCCCCGCTTCTTTAACCACCTCAGTTGTCTTGGAGAGCTGGACCTTACCCTGCCGGAGGATAAAGAAGCAGCCGGCATCCTGTTTGCCTTCGACCGTGATATACATATCTTTCTTAAAATTAACACTTACTAATTGTGGCCGTTCTGCCATATACTACCTCTTTTTCTATTTTGAAAATCCTGAAAGAAAGCTGTCCTGGTGCAGGATATCCCCTTCCTTGAAGGTTATCGAAAGCCCTTCATAGGACATCAGCATGGTCAGGTCCCGGAGGTTTTCTGCGTATTTTGTTTTCATGCTATCTAATAACGTATCATTATGCCGGGGATTATAATGAAAGGGAATGAGATACTTGACCCGTGCCTTTTTCGCATTCTCTATGGCCATGGCATAGGTTGAATGGCCAAATCCCTGAACCGGCTGGGTGGGGCTTGCGTATTCTTCTTCCGTGTATTGGGTATCATGAATCATCACGTCTGCGTCTGCGGCAAAGGAAATCACCCGGACATCTCCCCCGATATGGCTCTCGATATCCCAAATACAGGCAAGGGTGGTGTTATCTTCGGGGTCCCGGATCTTATAATACAAGGCCCCCTGCTGGGGATGGGAAGGCGCGTAAGCCTGCATCACCTGTACTTCAAAGAGGGGATCCGGCTCTTTTGCAATGGAAACCGGCAATCCCTCCTGGGATATATGGAACCGCTGTCCATCGCTTAATACCCCATGTCTCCGCAGGGATTTTAAATCTTTATATTCAATGGGAAAGGTCGGGGGCATCATTTTTCCCTTTAATACCGCCCCGACATTTTCCCGTAAGGTTTCCATGCCGAGAATACAAATCTTGCAAAAGGGGGAAAAATTAGGCACAAAAAAGTTAAACCCTTCGGTATGATCCGGGTGTAAATGGGTAAAGAGCATGGTAAAGGTTTTGGAATACTCATTAGTAAGCAATTTGCTCCCTATGGCATATCCCAATTTAATTAATCCACTTCCCGCGTCAATAATAAGCGGAACTTTGATGCCCTGTCCATTGACTTTAACCACTTCTACACAGGAGGTATTGCCACCATAAGCAGCCATCGCCACATCCGCCGTTGGATGGGAGCCTCGCACTCCGTGAAAATTGATGGTCATCATGTATCTAACCCCCGTATATCATTAAAATATCGGCATCTTCCGGTCTATGGCTTATTAATCCTGCGCTCATTCCTGGAGTATACCAAGCGCCACTGGTTTTGTCGATCCCCCTCCATGCCGATGGTAAAACTCCTCGGTGATGCTGACCATTATTTTGCCTTATTATCAAATTTATGAGCCTTAAAGCCGGACTTTTGGCCGGTTTTCCCCATAATACCCAAATAAGGGAAATCATGCAACGAAGCCCCGCGAAAAACCGCCGGATACCGCAAGTTCCGGGCAATCCATTTTTGGCGGCAACAGACCGTATAGGCGATAAGCTCCTCTATCTTCTCATTATAGAAAACCTTTTCCGAATTTTTTTTAAAAGTATTTTTTATTATAATGAATAGAGCAATGCGATATACTCCTAAATATAACATAATTTTCTATGTTTTTCAATGATATTCTGGTATTTTCAAGGTAAATTTTTATAAAAATATTTTAAAATTCTGCTTGACAGACTAATAGGATGAGAGTATTCTGAATGAAATGAATGAAAAACGTTTACTGAATGTTTTCCAAATTTACCAAGGAGGAAATATGACTTCCAGAGAACGGGTAAAGGCCGCCTTTGCCCACCAAGGCGGATCAGGTACCGGTAGATTTCGGTAATTTTTGCTGCTCAAATATCAATGCCGACACCATGCGGAAGCTGCGCCGGTACTACGGCTTGCCGGATCATCCTATCAAGATCAAGGATATGTCTACGATGGTCGGCGTCATCGTTTCAATTTTCGAAGAGAAAATTTGTATAAGAATTTTTGGACAAAATTTTATTCTTTTGCTTGACAGAATAAGAAGTAGGAGGCTGCCATCATGGAAACGCTTGCACTATTTTGCAAAAAAATTAATGACGGTTTCGTATTCCTAAATAGAGGGGGAAAGTCATGAGTGATGACTGTATAGTAAGTATGGATGATATGAAACAGACAAATGACGCCTATATCCTTCAAATGCGGGATGTGGTCAAAGAATTTCCCGGCGTCAAGGCCCTGGACGGGGTTAACCTTAACGTTCGTGCCGGGAAGACCCATGTCATTTGCGGCGAAAACGGCGCCGGCAAATCAACGCTTATGAAGGTGCTGAACGGAACCCACCTAGCGGACTCTGGCTCCATCATCTTTAAGGGGGAATCCCTGGGAAGAAGAACCATCGAGGAATCAATGAAAAGCGGCATAGCGATGATCTACCAGGAATTAAATCCGGTTCTTGATATGACGGTCGCCGAAAATGTTTTTTTGGGCAGGGAGCCAAGGAAGGGCGCCTTCGTCAATTTCAAGAAGATGTACGGTGATACCCAGGCTTTGCTGGACAGGCTCAATATGCCCTACGACGCAAAACAGAAAATGCGCACGCTGAGTATCGCCGGGCACCAGCTTGTGGAGATTGCCAAGGCGATTTCACGGGACGCTTCGGTAATCATCATGGACGAACCTTCGTCGGCTATTGCGGACGCGGAAGTAGCGATTCTGTTTAAGCAAATTGAGATGCTGAAAAGCCGAGGCGTCGCCATCATCTATATTACCCACAAGATGGACGAGATTTTTCAGATTGCCGATGACATTACGGTGATCCGCGACGGCAAGTGGGTGGATTCAGGGCCTGCCCCAAACTACACACCGGAAAAGCTTGTGTCGCTTATGGTTGGCCGTGAAATAAGTAATATCTTTCCAAAAGAAACCGTGCCGATTGGCGATGTGGTACTTTCAATAAAAGCGATGACTCAGGCACCAGCGCATGGCGGGCGTTTCAGCAATATCAGTTTTGATTTACATAAGGGCGAAATTCTCGGCTTTGCGGGATTAGTCGGCGCGGGACGTTCCGAGGTGATGCGCGCTATTTTCGGTATCGATCCCTATACGTCCGGTGAAATCGCCATTGACGGTGAACCGGCGCGGATAAAAAACACCAAAGACGCGGTGAATTACGGCATAGCGATGATCTCGGAGGATCGTAAAACGTACGGACTCGCGCTTAACCGGAGCGCCTATGAAAATATCTCACTCGTGAATCTTAAACAGTTCGTAAGCAAAGTTCTGTTAGACGACAATGCGATTGCTGTTGAAGCGCTGCGTATGAAGGATTTGCTCAACATAAAAATCACCGATTTTCATGTTCCGGTTAGCACCCTCTCCGGCGGTAACCAGCAAAAGATTGTACTGGCAAAATGGCTTTTGGGAAATGTAAAGATAATGATCCTTGACGAACCGACGCGGGGTATTGACGTTGGATCAAAAGCGGAGATTCACCGTCTTATGGGCGCGTTTGCCCGTGAAGGTATGGCAATCATCATGATTTCTTCGGAATTGCCTGAAATTCTCGGCATGAGCGACTGGATTGTAGTTATGCAGGAAGGGAAAATCAATGGGGTTTTATCCCGCGACGAAGCGAACCAGGAAAGCATCATGAAGTTGGCGACGCAGGGAACACAAAAATAAATCAGGAGGATTAGGTATTATGGACAAGGCATCATTAAATAACAAGGTGATAGGATTTATTAGAAAGAACGGTATTTTCTTTATCCTTATCGTTATTTTTCTGCTTTCAGCGCTATTTGTTGACGGGTTCTTTTCCCGGGTGAACCTGACCAATGTGCTGCGGCAGATTACCGTTGTTACTATTCTGGCGTTAGGCGCGACCTTCGTCATTATTCTGGGGCATATCAATGTTGCCTACGGTTCGGAAATTGCGTTGATCGGCTGTGTCGCCTGTTCGGTAATGGTTGCGACGCAAAGTTTGTTTGTCGCGCTTATCGCAGCAATCATGCTTGGGTTGCTCATAGGTGCGTTGAATGGTTATATCATTACCAAATTCGGTATACCCGCGTTTATTATGACCCTGGCTGTAACAACAGTAGCGCGCGGTTCTGTGTTGCTCTATACAAACGCAAATCCGATAATCGGCATGAATAAATCATTTGCCTTTATCGGTCAGGGTTATATCGGCTTTATACCTTTTTCGGTTCTTATACTACTCGCGTTGTTTGTTTTTGCGCTTATATTGCTCAACAAAACAGTTTTCGGACGTCATATCTATGCGGTAGGCGGCAATGAAAACGCGGCGATAGCGTCGGGCATACGTACCAAAAGAATAGTGTTAAAGGCGTTCTTGCTGGACGGTTTTATGACCGCTGTAGCGGGTGTAATATTTATGAGCCGCATGAATTCAGGACAGCCTGCGGCCGGTGTAAGTTATGAATTTGACGCGATAACGGCGGTTGTTGTTGGCGGCACGAGTCTTTCAGGCGGTTCCGGTACCATAGTTGGGACCATCATCGGCGCGGTCATTGTCGGCATCATCAACAATATTCTCAACCTGTCAAATGTCAATACTTATTGGCAGCAGATAGCGAAAGGGTTAATCATCCTTGTCGCCGTAATCGCCGATGTGGTGAACAAAAGGGCAAGCTCAAGGCGCGTGTCAAAATAATTTTGATTTACCGCATTTGTATAAATGCGTAAATAAATATTTTAATTTTTTATGGAGGAAGTAATGAAAAGCTACAGAAAAATTATGGGTATTGTATGTGCAATACTCGCGGTGTTTACAGTCTTTGGTTGTAAAAAAGGCGGTTCGGATGTTTTCAAGATAGGCTACGCAAACAACGATGACGCTAATTACTTTGACAAACTAAAGCGGGATGTATTTGAACAAATCGCGTCAGACGACCCGACGCTCAAGGTAACTTATACAAACGCGAATGTTGATATGCAGGCGCAACTTGACCATATTGATAATTTTATCGCGCAAAAAATGAACGCCATAATTATATGTCCGGTTGATACGGATGGTATTGTTTCCGGCATTGAAAAGGCGAATGCGGCGAACATTCCGGTTATCTGCATTGGTGTTGACGCCGGTGGCGGAAATTACACCTATGTAGGTACTGAATATGTTGATGCGGGCATCCGTCAGGGCGAATACATGGCCGAACATCTGCCGCAGAACGCGAAGATTATATATTTATCGGGTACGCCGGGTTATTCTCATACAAGAGACAGAAGACGTGGTTTTTTTGAAACAATCACCGCTAAAAGGCCGGATGTTGAACTATTAAGCGAACAAACTGCAAATTATTTGCGTGCAACCTCAATGCAGGTTATGGAAGATTGGATGCAAACATTTCCGCAGATTGACGGCGTTATTGCGGCAAATGATGAAATGGCACTCGGCGCGCTTGAAGCGTTAAAGGGGGCAAACCGGAACAAGGGCGTTCTCATTGCCGGTGTTGACGCAACAGCACAGGGTCGTCAGGCAATCAAGAATGGTGAAATAGCATTTTCGGTATTGCAAAGCGCACCCAAGATGACAGAGGGAGCGTATAACGCGATAAAACGTTTGCAGAAGGGAGAGGTGATAGAAAAACAAATTATCATTCCGCACGAAAACGTTACCATCGAAAACGTGGACGAATATCTGTAATTGAAAAATACGGCGCTTAACCGGCGCCGTATACATTTTTTGGAGGCAAAAATGATATACCCTTTTAGAATCAGCGAATATAACGCCGGAGCGCCCGCGTTTTTAAGCGCAAAGGCCGAACAGTCGTCTTTTAACATCCCGAAAAGCGACCGGGATATTTTACGCGAACTTGCCAAATCGTATATGGAATTGGCGGCGCACCCGGCAAACAAAGAACGCATCGACCGTATGCGGAATATGAACGATTTAAAGGCTGGGCGTCCGCCGGTCTGGATCGAGGAGATCCCCTGGCACGAAATGGACATTGACGGGCAGCTTGTGTTACGCTGCCAATCGCCTGAAGCACACGTGGTGGAAGAATTTTTCCGCCAAACTCTTTTCCGCTGGAAGTATTTTCAGGCCGACATGGTTGTGGAAGATACGCTTTATTTGCTTAAAGCATATTCCAATACGGGAATAGGAATCGGCATTAAAGAAGAAACGATAGCAACCGATGCGGCAAACGCCGTTGTTTCGCATCACTATGAAGATCAGCTTGATACCGAAGCTAAAGTTGACGCGCTTAAAGCACCCGTCGTAAAAGCGTATCCCGAAATCGACAAGAAAAACCTCGAGGTCTTGTCGGACATATTTGATGGTATAATTCCGGTGAAACTGCGCGGGCATTATGTTGATTACAGCCCCTGGGAACACATGGCGGAATTCCGTGGTGTAAGCCAGCCCATAGACGACATAATCGACCGGCCGGAATTCATCCACAAAACCATGCAAAAATTTGCCGAGCTGGGTCATGTGTTCTTTGACCAGTTTGAGGCGGAAGGGCTTTTGGATTATAATATTCAAAAAAACCACTGCACTCCGGCCTATACCAGCGATCTTCCCGCAAAAGATTATACGGGCGGTAAAGTCCGCTTTAAAGACACCTGGCTTAGAACACGGGCTCAGATGTTCGTCATGGTGTCTCCGGCAATGCGCGATGAATTTGACCTTCAATATATACGCCCATTTCTGGACCGGTGCGGCCTGATCTATTACGGCTGCTGCGAGCCTCTCGATAAATGTATGTCGTATTTAAAGCAGATACCCAATATGCGGAAAATCGGCGCAAGCCCCTGGGCGAATATTCCGTCCCTTGCCGAACAGATAGGCGGCGATTACATTCTTGCTCGCAAGCCAAATCCGGCGGCCGTTGTGGCATTAAACGAGGACGAGCTTAAAAAGGAAATTCGCGGAACCATCGAACCGTGTATCGCGAACAAATGCCCCTACGAGTTTGTGTTAAAAGACATAAGCACCGTAGTTAAAACCCCGGAAAACCTTTTCAACTGGGTAAAGATTACCAATTCGGTGATCGACAGTTACTACAAATGAGGGCGGTAAAACATGAAACTACAAAAATGCGCCTGCATTGAGCCGATGTACCGGGAATTACCTTTTCCGGAACGCTTCACTGCGGCAAAGAAAGACGGTTTCGATTATGTCGAATTCTGGAACTGGACCGACAAAGATATAAGCGCGGTAAAAAAAGCGGCGGATGATGCCGGCGTCAAAATCAGCGGCTTTAACGGAGACGCCGATTATTCGCCGGTTGATCCCACGCACAAAACACCGTATTTTGATTTTTTAAAAAAATCCGTCGATACCGCATTGAAGCTGAGCGCCTTGAGCGTTACCATCCATTCCAATGCGCTTGGCGAGAACGGCGTGGTCGTTAATCACTATACCGACATTTCCGACACCATAAAAAAGTGCTCGCTGTTTGATACCCTGCTGGAATGCGCGAAGATTGCCGAACAGAGTGGTATTGCTATGAACCTCGAAGCCCTGAATATCATAAGCGATCATACCGGTAATTATCTTGTCCATACAAAAGACGCCGCGGAAATGACGCGGTTAATCGGCTCAAAGAAATTAAAGATACTGTACGATGTCTACCACATGCAGTTAAACGAAGGGAATCTATGCGGGAATATCAGCGAGTCAGTCGATCAAATCGGCCATGTCCACGTTGCGGATGTTCCCGGCAGGCACGAGCCCGGCACCGGGGAGATAAACTATCGTCGCGTTTTTTCCTGTCTGGAAGAATCCGGCTATACCGGCTTAATCGGTTATGAACTTTTCCCGAAGACCACAACTGCGGAAGCGGTAAAGGCCATAATGAGTTATTGAATTATCTTTAGCGGTACAGAACTTAAACCAAAAAGAATTAGCCGCAGCGATAGGCGAAAGTTTAAAGTTTTTAGGAGTAAGTGAGAAATGATAATTATCGGTGAAAAACTAAACGGCTCTATTCCTTCACTGGGAAAGGCAATCGCGGAAAGGGATTCCGCGCTTATTCAGGACCTCGCGAAAAAACAGGCCGAAGCAGGCGCGGCATTTATCGATGTGTGCGCATCAGTGCCGGAAGCACAGGAACTGGAAACGCTAAAATGGATGATTAACCTTGTGCAGGAAGTTACCGACACGCCTATCGCTATTGATAGTCCGAGTACCAGAATTTGCGTCGGGGCAATACCGTTCTGCAAACGGCCCGGCCTTATCAATTCCATTTCAATGGAAGGTAATAAGGCCGATATGGTATTTTCCGCTATTGCCGGAACCGCGTGGGAATGTGTCGCGCTTTTAAGCGATGATACGGGCATACCGAAATCATCGGAGAAACGGCTTGAAGTGTTTGACGCGCTTATAAAAAAAGCGGGAACTTACAAAATCCCGCCTGAAAGCCTGCACGTTGATCCGCTCATTGAAATGCTCTGCACATCGGAAGACGGTATTACAAAAATAACCACAACGATGAAAAAAATTAAAGAGCGGTATCCAACGATACATTTAACCGGCGGTGCAAGTAATATCTCGTTTAATCTGCCCGCACGGAAATACATAAACCGGGCGTTTATCGTTTTGGCGATGAGTGCCGGGATGGATAGCGCAATTCTTGACCCGCTGAACAAAGATATGATGGGGCTTATCTATGCCACCGAAGCTCTTTTAGCGCAGGATGAAATGTGTATTGGGTATATCAACGCTTTTAGGGCGGGGTTGTTTTAACACCGAAAATAGATGCCGGTTTTCCGGTATTTTATTTAAATTTTTATTTTAAGGAGAAAGAAAATGGCTACTATAAACGAACTTGCAAAAGCAATAGCGGCAGGAAGGAAAAAGGACGCGGAGGCTCTTGTCGAAGCGGCGTTGGACGAAGGGATGGACCCGCTGGAAATCCTGAACAAAGGGATGATCGACACGATGGGACTTGTCGGTGAAAAATTTAAGACCGGTGAAATTTTTGTGCCGGAGATGCTTGTCGCGGCGCGGGCTATGAAAGCCAGCGTTGAGGTTCTAAAACCACATCTTTCCGGCGAGGCAAGCGCGGGGCTTGGAAAATGCGTAATCGGCACGGTAGCCGGCGACCTTCATGACATCGGCAAAAATCTTGTCGGTATGATGATCGAAAGTGCCGGTTTTACCCTCGTTGATCTGGGTGTGGATGTTTCGGCGGATACGTTCATCAACACACTCAAGGCGAATCCCGACACAAAAGTTGTCGCGCTCTCCTGCCTTTTAACGACAACGATGCCTGCGATTAGAGATGCAGTCACGGCGATAAAGGGTGCGGGTGTCGCGGTAAAAATTATTGTCGGTGGGGCGCCGATAACTGAAGGATTCGCAAACGAAATCGGCGCCAATGGTTATGCGCCGGACGCGGCAAGCGCGGCAACGCTGGCAAAAACAATTATCGTATAAAGGGCAATACCGGCAATGAACTTTTCCCAATTGGCACCGTATATATTTTGGAGGCAAAAATGATATACCCTTTTAGAATCGGCGAATATAACGCCGGTGCGCCCGCGTTTTTAAGCGCAAAGGCCGAACAGTCGGCTTTTAACATCCCGAAAAGCGACCAGGATATTTTACGAGAACTTGCCAAATTGTATATGGAATTGGCAGCTCACCCGGCAAACAAAGAACGCATAGATCGTATGCGGGCTATGAACGATCTCAAGCCCGTCCGTCCGCCGGTATGGATTGAGGAAGTTCCCTGGCACGAGATGGACATTGACAGGCAGCTTGTTCTGTGCTGCCAATCGCCTGAAGCAAAAGTAGTGGAAGAATTTTTCCGCCAAACTCTTTTCCGCTGGAAGTATTTTCAGGCCGACATGGTTGTTGAAGATACGCTTTATCTGATTAAAGCATATTCCAATTCCGGTATAGGAATCGGCGTAAAAGAAGAAACGATAGCTACCGATACTGCAAATGCCGTTGTTTCGCATCACTATAAAGATCAGCTTGATACCGAAGCCAAAGTTGACGCGCTTAAAGCGCCCGTCGTAAAAGCGCGTCCCGAAATCGACAACAAAAACATCGAGGTCTTATCGGACATATTCGATGGTATAATTCCGGTGAAACTGCGCGGGCATTATGTTGATTACAGCCCCTGGGAACACATGGCGGAATTTCGCGGCGTAAGCCAGTCCATAGACGACATAATCGACCGGCCGGAATTCATCCACAAGACTATGCAAAAATTTGCCGAGCTGGGTCATGTGTTCTTTGACCAATTTGAGGCGGAAGGGCTTTTGGATTATAACATCCAAAAAAACCACTGCACACCGGCCTACACAAGCGAGCTTCCCGCAAAAGACTACTCGGGTGGCAAAGTCCGTTTTAAGGATACCTGGCTTAGAACAAGGGCGCAGATGTTCGTTATGGTGTCTCCGGCAATGCGTGATGAATTTGATCTGCAATATATACGCCCATTTCTGGACCGTTGCGGCCTGATCTATTACGGCTGCTGCGAACCCCTCGACAAATGTATGTCGTATTTAAGGCAGGTACCCAACATGCGGAAGATCGGCGCAAGTCCCTGAGCGAATATTCCGTCTCTTGCCGAACAGATAGGCAGTGGCTACGTTCTTGCCCGCAAACCCAATCCGGCGGCGGTTGTGGCATTAAATGAGGACGCGCTTAAAAAGGAAATTCGTGAAACCATCGAACCGTGTATCGCAAATAAGTGCCCCTACGAGTTTGTGTTAAAAGACATAAGTACCGTAGTTAAAAACCCGGAAAACCTTTTTAACTGGGTAAAGATTACCAATTCGGTGATCGACAGTTACTACAAATAAAAAGGGTAGTACCGGCAATGAACTTTTTTTCGAAAACATCAACCGCAGAGGCGGTCAAGGCAACATAGGAGACAAATATGAGTGAACTAAGAATCGGCTTAATCGGCGGAGGCCGTATCGGCAAGCTGCACGGAAAGAACATTAACACGGCTGTTCCGGGCGCAAAAGTAGTGTCGCTGGTGGAGGCGATGCTGGATGACGGGCACAGGGCGTGGGCGGCAGAAGTCGGTATCCCCAAGATAACGAAAGATCCGGCGGATATTATGAAGGATAAAGATATTGACGCTGTTTTTATCTGTTCACCAACGGATACCCATGCGGATTTTATCATACAGGCGGCCCAGGCAGGTAAACATATTTTCTGCGAAAAACCGATCCACACTGATATTGGCCGCATCAAAGAAGCGATTGCCGCAGTTGATAAAGCCGGGGTAAAACTACAGATCGGGTTTGTCCGTCGCTTCGATCATAACCACAAGAAGGTTCATGATACGGTAGCGTCCGGCAGGCTGGGAAAACCGCATATCGTAAAGATAACTTCAAGGGATCCCGAAGGGCCGCCTCTCAGCTACATTGCCGGTTCAGGCGGTATCTTTATGGATATGACTATCCATGATTTTGACATGGCCCGCTATCTTGCCTGTAGTGAGGTAACAGAAGTTACGGCCTACGGCGCGATTAACATTGATCCTGAGTATAAAAAGTATGACGATGTTGATACCGCAGCCATCATGCTGAAATTCGAAAACGGCGCGATCGGGCTTATCGACAACAGCCGGGCAGCTCATTATGGCTACGACCAGCGCACGGAAGTTCACGGCGACAAGGGCAGTGTACTTGTGGGAAACGATCTGGCCGATACCTCCGTTATCAGCACTGCCGATGGTGTTTTCTGTGAAAAGCCGACCTGGTTTTTCCTTGAACGGTACAATAACGCCTTTATCGCAGAAGTAATTGGTTTTGTTGATGCCATAAACAACAATAAAAATCCACCGGTTGACGGCAAAGACGGTTTAATGGCCGTTTATATAGCCTTGGCAGCCGGTAAATCACTCAAGGAAAACAGGCCGGTTAAACTCAGTGAGTTGATGGCCTGATTGCGCGTCAATGCGGGGGGATGGAGTGATTCATCCCCCGTCAACCGGCGGAGTTCGTCGTTAGATTGCTTTGGGGGAAAAAATGGTAAAGATTCGTATCGGTTCGATAGGGCTTGGGCGTTTGGGGCTTACCCATGCGGAAAACATCGCAAACAAGATTCGTCATACCGAGCTTGCAGCGCTTTGCGATATGGATGAAAAAAGATTACATGAAACGGCTGACCGGCTTGGGGTTGTCAACCGGTATACTACCTTTGAAGAAATGATCGCCCAAAAGGATTTAGACGCGGTTGTCCTTGTTTCGCCATCGGGTCTGCACACTAAACAGATCGTTGCGGCCCTGGACGCAGGGAAGCACGTTTTTTCGGAAAAGCCTCTGGGTGTAACCGTGGCGGAATGTAAGGAAGCAGAAAAGGCGGTTGAGGATCATCCCGAAAAAGTTTTCATGCTGGGTTTTATGCGGCGTTTTGATGAATCCTATCAGTACGCGCATAAAAAAGTCGCCGCCGGAGAAATTGGCAAGCCGGTGCTTTTCAGGGCCTATAGTCAGGACCCGGAAAAATTCATTGAAGGCGGTATCGCTTTTGCCGCTCATTCCGGGGGCGAATTCCTTGACATGGCGGTTCACGACATTGATCTTGCCCGCTGGTTTACCGGTTCGGAGCCGGAAACCGTATACGCCATAGGAGGCTGTTACGCGCATCCTGAATTCGGCAAATACCATGACGGGGACAATGTTTCCTGTCTTATGAAATTCAGGAACGATACTATGGTCTATTTATTTGCCGGACGCACAGCTCCCCACGGCTACAACGTGGAAACAGAAATCATCGGTACAAAAGGCATTCTGCGCATTGCCAATGTTCCACAAAAAAACCTGGTAGAAATCCTGGACAACCACGGTGTCAGAAAGGAATGCAGCGAAAATTTTCTTGAACGCTTTGACTCAGCGTATGTTCGCGAGATGCAGGAATTTGTTGATTGCATTATTGCAGGCCGCAAACCGGAAGTAACGGTTTACGATGGGGCAAGAGTTTTGGAAATCGCCTACAAATGCAAAGAAGCTTTTGAAAGCGGAGAATTGTTAAAATTTTAGGAGGTAGTTCATGCGCCTCAGTAAAGGAGATTGGTTATGAATGTAGGAATAATCGGAGCCGGTAGAATTGCCGGCACAATGGCCCGGACTTTGAAAGAAATGGAAGGGGTCTCGGCCAGGGCAATAGCTTCAAGAGATATTAATAAGGCACAGCCCATTGCCGATATGTACAAGATTGAAAAAGCTTACGGATCGTATGAAGAATTACTGAACGATCCCAAAGTGGATTTGATTTACATCGCAACCCCTCATTCACATCACTATGAGCATATAAAAATGTGTATTGAAGCGGGAAAACATGTTCTCTGCGAGAAAGCCTTTACGGTCAATGCCCGCCAGGCAGAGGAAGTCCTTAATTTGGGCAGGAAGAAGAACCTGCTCGTAGCCGAAGCACTTTGGACCAGATACCTTCCGATGCGGAAAGTAATGGATGATATTATTGCAAAAGGAGTTATCGGTAATGTGGTTTCTCTAATGGCAAGCCTTTGTCAGCCGGTAGCTGATGTTGAACGGATGGTTAAGCCGGAATTAGCGGGGGGCGCCCTTTTGGATCAGGGGGTCTATACCATCAATTTCGCGCTGATGTGTTTTGGGCCACAGATAAAAGAGATTGCATCTTCCTGGGTTAAATACAAGACCGGTGTAGACGCCCTAAATAGCATTACCTTTGTCTATGACGATGGCAAAATAGCTATTCTGGAAAGCGGCTTTATTTGCCGGAGCGACAGGCGGGGAGTGGTTTCAGGCGATAGGGGTTATATTGAATTTTTCAATATCAACAACTGTGAGGGTATTAAGGTTTACGATACCGAGGATAAACTACTTGCCTCACATGAAACACCAAAACAGATAACTGGTTATGAGTACGAAATCACCTCTTGCAAAAACGCCATAGAAGCGGGAAAAACCGAATGTCCTGAAATGCCGCACACGGAAATACTCCAGGTGATGGGCATAATGGATAAGGTTAGAAAGGATTGGGGTTTACAATATCCCTGTGAATGAATCGCATAAAATCGGAGTGTATATGAGATTAGCAAAATGCGCATGTATTGAATTACTCTATTCAGAGCTTCCATTTTTGGATCGTTTTGCCGCCGCAAAAAACGACACATTTGATTTTGTGGAATTCTGGAGTTGGACCGATAAAAATCTCGACGCAATTAAAACGGTGGCGGCTGATTGCGGGATTACCATAAGCGGGTTTAATGGTGACGCGGATTACTCTTTGGTTGATCCGGATCAAAAAGGGAATTATCTTGAATTCCTGAAGAAATCAGTGGACGCGGCTAAAAAGATTGATGCCCTGAGTGTCACCATTCACTCCAATGCTCTGGGGGATGGAGGAAAAGTGATCAATCACTATGCCGGATTATCCCACACCGTAAAGCTTTGTTCCATGTATGATACGTTGTTGGCATGTGCCACGGTCGCCGAACAGAACAGCATAACCCTCTATTTGGAAGCCTTAAATACGGTCATTGATCATGTGGGTAATTTTCTTGTCCACACCAGCGATGCTGCGGAAATTACCCGTCTGATAGGTTCTCCAAGATTGAAAATCCTCTACGATGTGTATCATATGCAGCTTACCGAGGGCAAGCTCTGTGAAAACATCAGTGCTTTTATCGACCAAATTGGCCATGTTCATATTGCTGATGTTCCGGGAAGACATGAACCGGGTACTGGGGAAATCAATTATAACCATATTCTTAACTACCTCGAAAAGACGGGCTATACTGGTCTCGTTGGCTATGAGCTTCTCCCGAAAGCATCAACCGCCGAAGCGGTTAAGGCAATTATGGCCTATTAAAAGTTTCTTTTCATAAGGAAAATATGAATCATGAAAATTGCTTTGGATGTGGATATCCTGGCAAAACAGATGGGCATAACTGATTATGTTCACAAGGCTGCCAGATTGGGGGTATAAATATATCGAACAGTCCCCCCATCCCCGGATAAATCCCTTTTACAAACATCCCCTGTTTTCGAAGGAATGTGAGAACGAATATCGAAAAGCCTTGAAAGAAACGGGTGTCGAAATTTCTTTCTTCATCGTGGTGTACCGCTGGTCAGGTCCTACCGAAGAACAGCGGCGGTTTGCGGTTACAAACTGGAAAAAAATTGTTCAAATCACGGTAAATATGGGGGCCCGGGTAATTAACACCGAACTTTCAGGCGATCCGAATCAGGCGGAAATTTGCAACGGTATGTGGTTCCGTTCCATGGATGAACTTTTACCGCTGTTTGAAAAGGAAGGAATTCGTGTCGAAATTCAATCCCACCCTTACGGTTTCTGCGAACTCAACGATGAAACTGTTGATATGGTAAAAAGCTATCGTTCAGACAATTTAGGTTATGTGTATTCAAGTCCGCATGGCTTTTTCTATGACAAGGGAAAAGGTGATGTAAATAACCTGCTGGAATACGCCAGGGATGTTTTGTCCCATGTTCTCTTTGCGGATACCTATAATCAGGAAAAGGACTGCCGCTATATTTTGAATCCGCCCCAGCTTAATGCACGGGGCAAAAGTGACGCGGTGGTCCACCAGCACCTTGCCATGGGCAAGGGGGAAGTCGATTTCGATGGTATTTTGACACACTGCACAAAATGGACTTTCCCTCAAGACGCCGCCTGATGATCGCGGAGCCTGTCACCATAGAAGCCACCTTATGCTCCTCGTCGCCCTTCCAGGCTATGAACTTCTCCACGTCGGGGTGATCCGCGTCCAGACTGACCATCTTGGCGGCCCTCCGGGTGGTACCCCCGGACTTGATGGCCGAAGCGGACCGGTCTCCCACCCTGAGGAAGGACAGGAGGCCCGAAGACACCCCGCCCCCGGAGAGCCGCTCATGGGCTACCCGTATCCGGGAGAAGTTGGACCTGGTGCCTGAGCCGTACTTGAAGAGCCGGGCCTCACGGGTTACCATGTCCATGAGGCCCCCCTCGTTCACCAGGTCGTCCTCCACTGGGAGGATGAAACACGCGTGGCTGGGGCCGTTTGTAGGCACTGTCCGAATTCTTGAGTTCACCGCTGGTGTTTTCCACGTAGTAGTGCCCCTGACTCGGCCCGTCAATCCCGTAGACCGCATAGAGCCCGGTGTTGAACCATTGGGGGCTATTGGGAGCGGCGATCTGGTGGGTCAGCATTGTAACAGGTCTCGTCGTAGAATGCCTTCTAGTATCCAGTCAAGCACTAAACTGTGGACCATTGCATGGAGCGAATTTTTAACCGCAGAGAGCGCGGAGTTTTTGTTTCAAATCTTTGGTTTTCTCTGCGTTCCTCCGTGTCCTCTG
>JAITNP010000010.1 GCA_031290455.1 Treponema sp.
CATAAGGATATACAGAATCCCTACATCAGCGATAAACCGCTTCTGGACGACCGTTTTATCGAAGTTGACTGGCAGGGCAACATCGTATGGGAATGGCTCCCCAACGAGCATTTTGATGAACTGGGCTTTGACGAGGCCGCGAAAAACGTACTCTTCCGCGATCCCTCTGTCGTTCCCTCTGGGCAGGGAGACTGGCTGCACATCAACGCTCTCTCAAACCTCGGCCCCAACAAGTGGTATGACGCGGGCGACGTGCGTTTTCACCCCGACAACCTCATCTGGGACGCGCGTAACGCGAACATACTTGCCATCACGGACAAGCAAAGCGGCAAAATCGTATGGCGCATAGGCCCTGATTTCAGTGAAACCGCGTCTCTCCGCGACTTGGGCTGGATTATCGGCCAGCATCACCTGCACATGATCCCGCGCGGTCTTCCGGGCGAAGGCAATCTGCTCGTATTCGACAACGGCGGCTGGGGCGGCTACGGCGTCCCGTCCGGCACCTCCCGCTATGGCATCAACAGCGCCCACCGCGACTACTCGCGGGTCATCGAGTTCGATCCCACCACACTAAAAATCACGTGGGAATACACCGCGCGAAAAGCGGGCTTTGCCGGCAACGAGCGATTCTACAGCCCGTACATCAGCTCGGCCCAACGCCTCCCCAACGGCAACACGCTCATCACGGAAGGTTCCGATGGCCGCATCTTCGAGGTAACGCGGGACTACAAAACGGTATGGGAGTACATCAATCCTCACTATGAAGAATCCCTCCTCGGCGGCGTCCTGAACATGGTATACCGCGCCTATCGCGCGCCCTACGAGTGGGTGCCGCAACTCGCCGCGCCACAGGAAGCCTCAATTGCGCCGCCTAATCCGGCGGACTTCCGGGTGTAAGCGCGGGGCGCGTGGTAGCCGTCCTTGCGGGAAGGTCGCCTCAAAAAGTGTCTGACACCATACTCAACTCGTTGTAATATAAAGAGTTGCGTGTGGTGTTTATAGATGCTTAACTGGCGTTCAGCATCTCTTTAAGGGGCGCCACTGGGTACGGGATATTTTTTTCACTTTCTTTCTTGACAGGTTGCAGTAGGTGTAGTAACGTTTTGATAAACGTTTATCAATATGGAGGAGCCTATGGACTTACGGAAGATCACCAAGAACTACGAGCTGTACATCTTTCTGCTTCCCGCCGTGATTTTGACCCTTTGCTTTGCCTATATTCCCATTTACGGGGTCCAAATCGCCTTTAAGAACTACACTCCCGCCAAGGGGATATGGGCAAGTCCTTGGGTTGGCCTGGAGCAGTTTTACCGCTTCTTCCGCTCATACCAGTTTAAGATTGTTATTACCAATACCCTCTACCTCAGCGTGTATGGAATCTTGGTTGGCTTTCCCCTGCCCATCATCCTGGCCCTCATGATGAACTCCATGACCAATACACCGCGGTTCAAACAGGTATTGCAGACCATCACCTATATGCCCTACTTCATCTCCACAGTGGTGCTGGTAAGCATGGTCACTCTTTTCCTTTCCCCAAACGGCCTCTTTGGACAGCTCTCCCAGTTTTTTGGCGGCACGGCAAAAAATTTCCTCGCCGATCCACCGGTCTTTGCTCATGCCTACATCTGGTCAGGGGTGTGGCAGGGCATGGGCTGGGGAAGCATCATCTATATGGCAGCCCTTTCGTCCATAGACCCATCTCTGTACGAAGCGGCTACCGTGGACGGCGCCAGCAAATTCCAGAAGATAGTCCATATCGATCTGCCCTGCATTGCCCCTACCTGCATCATCCTGCTCATACTCAGCGCAGGGGGAATCCTCAACGTAGGTTTTGAAAAAGCCTTCCTCATGCAGAACAATCTGAACCTTTCCCGAAGCGAGGTTATCAATACCTATATCTATAAGGTTGGCATCCAAAGTACCCAGTACAGTTTTTCTGCTGCCGTGGGGCTTTTTAATAACATTATTAATTTTGTGATCCTAACGGCGGTAAATTGGATTTCCCGCAAATTCAGCGAAACAAGTTTGTGGTAGGGAGGAGCGTATGGCACTTAATAAGCGTCAATCTCTGGGTGATAATATTTTTGACGGGGTGGTGCTTTTGTTCGGCTTCTGCCTCTTTGTCGTCATGATCTATCCCCTTTATTTTGTTATCATCGCTTCCTTTAGCGATCCCTCCGCAGTGAACAGCGGCAGGGTGTGGCTTTTACCTTCCCATATCAATCTGGAAGGGTATAAGCGGGTCTTGGCGGACGAACGGGTCTGGCGGGGTTACCGGAATACTATTCTTTATACCATTTTTGGGACATTTATCAGCCTTCTTTTTACCCTTCCGGCTGCCTATTCCCTCTCCCGGAAAGACCTTGTGGGCAGGAACGCGATCATGATGTATTTCGTCTTTACCATGTTCTTTTCCGGCGGGCTTATCCCCACGTATTTGACTATCAGTAATTTTAGATTGAATAATACGTTTTGGGTGCTATTGGTTCCTTTTTCGGTAAGCGCCTATAACCTGATCATTGCTCGGACATTTTTCGCGTCATCCATACCTCAGGAACTTTTGGAAGCTGCCACCATAGACGGCTGTTCCAACACCCGGTTTTTCGTGTCAGTTGTCCTGCCTCTGTCCAAGGCTATTATCGCGGTAATCGGGTTGTACTGCGCGGTTGGCCAGTGGAATCAATTTTTCCTTTCACTTATTTATGTGCGCAATATTTCACTCCAGCCGCTCCAAATGGTTTTAAGAAATATACTGCTACAAAATCAAATTTCCGCCCTCAGCACGGTAAGTGTTAATCAAAACGAATTACAGAGGGTCGCGGATGTTATGAAGTATAGCATGATCATTATTTCTACCGCGCCGGTCATGTGTTTCTATCCCTTTATTCAAAAGTATTTTGCTAAGGGAGTTATGATCGGCGCTGTCAAAGGGTAATCTGCCGTATGGCGGTATTAATATTTTTCAGGAGGATCGAAATGAACAAAAAATTTTTTCGATTGGAAATCGGCGTTTGTACCATCTGCCTTGGTATGGCGTTGATTGTTTTAGCAGGCTGCGAGGGAAAGAGCAAGGTCTCCACAGCAACAAGTACTGAAGGGCTTTTTAACGAGACTGGCTTTCCCATTGTGAACCAGCCTTACACCTTAAAAGCCATTTCTTCAAAGCACGAGAAGACGCAGGATTTTAATTCGTTACAGCTTTTTCAGGAGCTGGAGAAGAAAACCGGCGTCCACATTGAATGGGAATATACTCCCCAGGGTTCCGACTGGAATACCCAAAAGCCCCTTGTCCTGGCTTCTGGCCAATTGCCGGATATTTTCTTCGCCCGGACTACTCTTGTAGAATCCGATGTACTCAGCAATTTGGGCCTTTTTGTGCCGCTGGACCCCCTTATCGAAAAATACGGGGAAAACCTCAAGCGGATATTCGCGGCTGACCCTAGCATCAAATCTTTTGTCACCGCCTACGACGGTCATATTTACGGGCTTCCCCAAAAGATGCCCCGCCGCCCCCGGGCCTATTCTTTGAACGGCATTAACCAGGCGTGGCTTGATAAACTTGGGCTGGAAATGCCCACCACCACTGATGAATTTTACAATGTCTTAAAGGCTTTTAAGACCCGTGACCCCAACGGCAACGGAATTGCCGATGAAATTCCCTGGTCTTTCCAGGCTTTTAATGATCTGGCGGGGTGCACGGATTTCTTTGGAGCCTTTGGCATAGCGGAGAGTCTGGGTGAAACGTGGCTTTCGGTAACGAATGGCAAGGTCCAGTACATCGCCGCCCAGGATGGTTTTCAGGATGCCATTGCCTGGCTCAATAAACTCTACGCGGAACAGCTTATCGATCAGGAAGCTTTTACTATGGATTGGGGCATGTGGGCCGCCAAGTGCGATCCCCCCGCCGGGACCCCGGATATTGTAGGCGTGGCTCCCCACTGGTCACGGGATCTGGCCTTTGGTCTTACCCGGTACGAGCATTATTCTCTTTTAATGCCCCTCAAGGGTCCCAAGGGGTATCAATATTGGCGGCACAACAACGAATTTGTCCAGAGCGCCAAGTATACCTTGGAAATTACCACCTCAACCCAGCATCCCGAAATCGCCCTGCGCTGGGCCGATGCCCTATATGACGAACTGGTGAGTCTCCAGATGTACTACGGCGCCGTTGGGGAGGTGCTGGAGGTAAAGGATGACGGCTCCTTTTTTGTGAAGCTGCCTCCCGAAGGTCTGGATAATGATACCTGGCGTTGGGGGCGGCAGATGAACGATTTTAGCCCCTGTTATGTCAGTGACGCCCGCAGCGCCATGGGGGAAGACCCCCTCTTTGATGCACAGGTTATCGACAAGGCTCTGTTTACTCCCTATTTTGCCAAGGAGTATTATCCTCCCGCCGCGCTGACCCCTGATGAGGCTGGCGAGCTTGCTATTCTGCGGACCGATATCCACAATTACGCTAGGGAACAGGCATCCTTGTGGGTTGTCAACGGCGGTGTGGAACGGGAATACGCAGCCTTTGTCCAGCAGCTTAATACCATGGGCTTGCCCAGGATGGTAGAGATTTATCAGAACGCCTATAACCGGTATATGGGTAAATAGCGAGCGATTCCATACGGGGGCGTTATGCCCCCTTATTTAAATTTATGCGAGGTGTATTATGTCGGATTTTTTTTCACAGGACGGAAACCGTCTGATTTTTCGCTTTGACGCGGAGAAATTCTGGATAGAAGGCTGGGGTCTCAATAGCCTTCGGTTCCGTTCAACCAAACAGGCTGATATGCCTGCCGAAGATTGGGCGTTACTCCCCCAGGCTTTCGTGCCGGTGGAGATTACTATTTCTGAAGCGGGGGCATCCATAAAAAACGGCAAGATCGAAGCCCGGCTTACGCCATTCGGGAAGCTTTCCATTCTCAACAGTCGGGGGGAGGTTCTGCTGGATGAATATGTGCGGAATCGCCGGGATTTTAAAGCCCGGACTTGCAGCGCCCTGGAAATAGAAGCACGGGAATTCAAGCCCATTATGGGCGGGGATTACAAGCTTTCGGTACGGTTTGAATCTATCAACCCCGATGAAAAAATATTTGGCATGGGGCAGTACCAGCAGCCTTGGCTTAACCTGAAAGGGGTTGAGCTGGAACTGGCTCAGCGTAATTCTCAGGCATCGATTCCCTTTGCCCTTTCTTCTTTGGGGTATGGTTTTCTCTGGAATAACCCCGCGGTAGGCAGGGTATGCTTTGGAAAAAATATTAACACATGGGTTGCCGAATCAACCAAGGCGATGGATTATTGGGTCACTGCCGGGGATAATCCTGCGGAAATAGAGGAAGCCTACGCCCGCGCCACCGGTACGGTCCCCATGATGCCCGATTATGGCATGGGGTTCTGGCAATGCAAGCTCCGCTACCAGACCCAGGAAGAACTGCTGGAAGTGGCCCGGGAATATAAAAAGCGGGGGCTGCCTATTTCGGTGATCGTTATTGATTTCTTTCACTGGACCTGCCAAGGGGACTGGAAATTCGACCCCGCCTACTGGCCGGACCCCGCCGCCATGATCAGGGAACTTAAAGACTTAGGTATTGAGTTGATGGTTTCCGTCTGGCCCACTGTGGACCGGAAGAGCGAAAATTTTAGGGAAATGATGGAGAAGGGTTACCTTATCCGTTCCGAGCGAGGGATACGGGTGGTTATGGACTTCCTGGGGAGTACGAATTTTTACGATGCCACCTATGGTGATGCCCGAAACTATGTGTGGCAAAAGGTAAAACAGCATTACTACGATAAGGGGATCAAGCTTTTCTGGCTGGATGTGGCGGAACCGGAGTATACGGTTTACGATTTTGATAATTACCGTTATCACTTGGGGCCCAACAATCAGGTGGGAAATATCTATCCGTCCATGTACGCCCAAACTTTTTTTGACGGCATGAAAGAAGCCGGTCAGACGGGGATTATCAACCTGATCCGCTGCGCCTGGGCCGGCGCACAGCGATACGGCGCACTGGTCTGGTCCGGGGACATTCATTCCAGCTTTGAAAGCTTTCGGAACCAGCTTGCAGCCGGACTCAACATGGGCATCGCCGGCATCCCCTGGTGGACCACTGACATCGGTGGTTTCCACGGCGGCGATATTCGGGATCCTGCCTTTCACGAACTCTTGGTCCGCTGGTTTCAGTGGGGCTGTTTCTGCCCGGTCATGCGCCTGCACGGCGACCGGGCCCCCCACAAGCCGCCCCTGGGAACATCCGGCGGCGGCAAGTGCGGCTCCGGGGCGGAGAACGAAGTGTGGTCCTATACCCCAGAGGTATATGAAATATGTAAAAAGTACCTGCTCCTCCGGGAAAAGCTTAAGCCTTATATCACAACGCAGATGGAGGCGGCCCACCACAAGGGAAGCCCCGTGATGCGGCCCCTGTTCTACGATTTCCCGGAGGACAGCCACGTATGGGATGTGGAGGATCAGTATATGTTTGGCCCCAATTATCTGGTGGCTCCAATCCTCTACGCCGGGCTTGGCGAGCGGCAGGTGTACCTTCCCGCCGGTTCATCCTGGACTGATTGCTGGACCGGGGAAAAACACGCAGGGGGAAAATATGTTACCGCCGCCGCGCCCCTGGAAAGGATTCCGGTCTTCTCCAGGGATGGGGTATTGTTTTCATAACGTGCTATACTCCCTGTTCATACAGGGGCAGGGAGTAACTACTTATCATGGAATCGAACAGCAAACCTCACATATTGACTCAAAAAAAAATAGCCCAGGCTCTGGGCATCTCTCTGGTAACGGTAAACCGGGCGTTGAACAATTCTGGTTGCGTTTCTCCAAAACTAAAAAAACAAATTCTGGACTATGTAAAAAAGAATGACTATATCCCGGTTCGGGTGTCCCAAGTGCTTCTAAGAAACAAGGTACGCACCATAGTGGTGTTTTCCTCCTCATCCCCGGAATATTTTTGGGATGATATTTACCGAGGGATAAAGACGGCGGGGGATCAGATTAAGGCTTTTAACTATGAGGTCCGTTACCGACGAATCCCTGATCTTGATACCGCTGCGTATATTGCCATTCTGGAAGAAGAAATCCAGCGAGGTGTTGATGCCATCGCCCTGGTTAACCAGTGGCTTTATGATATGGATACTATCATCGCCGAGATTGAAAAGGCCGCCATCCCCTATATTTTTTATAATACCGACGGCAGGGATTATCAGCGGCTCTGTTACATTGGGACGGATTACCGTTCCGGCGGTCGTCTGGCGGCCAATGTAATGGGCAAAGCCCTGGTGATAAAAAGAAATGCCAGGGCCATGGTTATCGCCATTGACGATACCAGTTATAACCGAGAGATTAAGCCCGATATTAACACGGACCGGCTTATGGGTTTTCTTGACGCGATGAAGGAAGAGTATCCTGAAATTGAGATACTTACGGAGGTTATGGTCCCCAAGTCAGAAAAATCAAAGGAAGCCCAGATACAGTCTTTTCTCAAGATACATGAACATCAGATTGATGGTCTTTACATCATCCCTTCTTTTAATTCCGCGTATGTATGGAATTTTGAAAATCTTGATTATAAAAATGTTTTTACCATAAGGACGGACTTGGATGCCCTGTCCCTGGAGCACTTAAAAAACGATCTGCTAAGCGTGGTGATCTACCAGGACCCGTTTCTCCAGGGGTACCAGGCGGTACGTTTCCTGGAAATGGTTCTGGAAAACAATATTCGGGATCGGCAGGACGATATCGAAATCAGCCATAACGTGATCTTTAAAGAAAACACCGGCATCCTCCACCGTTTTAAGGAGATGGTATAAACGATGGGTAGCGATCTGCAAAGTATTGGGGTGGAAAGATAGTCTGGAAGTTTGGCCACAACGAGCTTATCAAAGACCCACTCCACGCCAGTTCATATAGCCCACCAGTATCACGACTATCAGCACGAAGGCTCGCCTTCCGACTACTTCGCGCCGGAGCTTGAACCACAGGCATTGAGCCGCAACACCCTGGAGGAAGCCCTCGGCGGCATCCTGAACATGGTATACCGCGCCTATCGCGTATCCTACGAGTGGGTGCCGCAACTTGCCGCGCCGCAGGAAGCCTTGATTGCGCCGCCTGATCCGGCGGGCTTCCGGGTGTAAGCGCGAGGGCGCGTGGTATGCCCCCAAAAAGTGTCTGACACCATGCTTTAGCTGAATGCGAGTGTACTCCGGCTAGAATGAGGTGCCAGTCACTTTTAGATACTTTTTAAAAAGTGTCTGACACCATACTTTTTTCACTAAGATATAAAGCAATCACGCCTGCCCATACCTTATAGATGGTATGCGTAAACGAAGAGACCTACAAGCCGGGGCCATCTATCACGTGGCCTCTAAAATTGACCATGGGGATATGGCGCTGGAAGACGCGGTCATCAAGCAGTTGTTTCTCGATATGGTTGTTCTCGCCAAAAAGAAGTTCCCATTCAAAATTTGGAACTTTACCGTTATGGGTAATCATATCCATTTTCTCATACAGCCAGGCGAAGGGGTCTCCCTATCCAAGCTTATGCAATGGCTTAAATGCAATTTCGCTAAAAAATGGAATAAAATGCACGGCAGACACGGGCATGTATGGGGCGAGCGATTCTTTTCAAAAATAGTCCAAGATAGGAGGGCCTTTGAAAACGTTAGCACATACATTGATGAGAATCCGCTGAAAGCTGGTCTGGTAGAGAAAGCCGTAGACTGGGTATTTGGCGGACTGTCTCACCGGCTCAGAGGAATACGATGGCTTCTCGATGAACTATGGGAGACTGGGTTCTATGGTCCACCGGTTGTCACCACAAGCTAACGGAGCTACGAGCTAACGACGAGCACGACGAGCACGAGCTAGCACGAGCTCGAGCTAATGGTGTCAGACACCAAATCAATACTCACCGCGCCGATCTCTTAGCCTCATCTATGGGTGTACGTATTTTGACAACTATGTTAAACTGTCCTCATGAGTTTTGGAACCTTCCTTGTTGAACCCGGAAAAGCGCTCCCTACGGGCGCATCCTTAACCGAAAACGGGGTGAACTTCTCCCTGTTCTCCCGTAATGCCAAGTCCATCACCTTGGTATTGTTTGAGTCTACCGCGTCAGATAGCGCGTATCAGAAGCTACAGCTTGAT
>JAITNP010000030.1 GCA_031290455.1 Treponema sp.
CCATAGACCCGGATTATTTATCGGAGGATGATTATGCATCCTATTATAATGTGGTATATGATTTTGGGGAATTGGAAGTAGAAACCCTAGAAAGCTCTCTGCCGGCTCCAACCGGTTTAAAGGTAGCCTCTACAACTCCTACCAGTGTTGAATTAACATGGAACAAAACGTCTGACGCCGATTATTACATGGTCTGGTGGTATGACGACGAGGCGGATGAGTGGCTGTATATCGAGGAAGCCTATGATAACCATTATATTGATGCTGATGAGGAATTTATTTTCCCCGCATCATCATACAAATATTTGGTTGTGGCTCATAACGAAAGAACCTACAGCAAAGATTCAACTGAAGTTACGGTAACTACCCCATCGGCATATTCCGCTTCCATTAATCGTTCGGTGAATGGCGTTTCCCTCGCTGTCAAACCAGATCCGCCGACTTCTGTTATTGCCTATGCCGCAACAAACGCAGCGAATACGATAAAAGCGACGTGGCCTTCTGTAAGCGGCGCTACCTCATATAATGTAGGCTTATTTACTTCGAGCAGCGCTTTAACGCCGATAAGCGGAACAACAATAAAAGCAAGCGGTACGTTTAGTTCTCTGCCATATACATATAATAATGTTTCGTCAAGCAAGGGCTCGTATTATTTCGGCGTACAGGCGGTTAACGGATCCCAAAAATCCAACTGGAAAATTTATCCTAGCCCAGTAACACCGTTTGTTCCGGTAAGCATTAAGTCGCCTAAAAGCGTAGTAGGTACCAGCAAGGTAATAACCGCTACGATGAATGCGACCTGGAAAACCGGCGTAAGTTATGAATATAAAGTATCGTACTCCGGTGTTGATAGTAAAGGCAATAAGATTTCAAATACCTTGTCCTTTACTTCAAAAGATATCAAGATAACAGCACCAAAAGGTCCAGTCTATACGGTGACTATTACACCGTATGCGGCCGGTGTCAAATGGACAGGCGATCCCAATGCATTGACATTCACAAAGTAATCATGGCACAGGCTTTCTGTCTATCTACATAAGGCAGAAAGCCATTCCGTTTGCCACGATTGCTGAATCAGCGAACTACCCTGCCGCAGAGCGTGAGAGTGACGGGGTTATATAAACCCTCTCGAAGTATTTTATCATCAATGGGGATAAACACTGAAAGGAGCATGATTTGAAAACAAAAAAGTTCGTTGTCCTATTAGCAGGTATTCTTACATTAGGATTAGTGATTGCGGCAACAGTTTTCTCTCAATCCGCTGCCGCAAAGGAAGCATACCAGGCGGGATACAATGACGGCATTTCCGGCTATTCGGGAACACGGGAGTAAACCCGGCCTATCCTTCAGCACATGAATAGCTGGCAGGTCCCATTCTGTTTATACTCGGTATCATACCGTTCAGCGCTGAAACTGAACGTGGCCGAAAGCGATCCGCGAAAATACACGGAAGCCCACTAGCATCAACTTAAAGATAAAGTCCACGAATTATTACTTCGATATCTGCTCATCGCCCATGCCCTTTTTATGGCATTTTAAAATGCAGCTCAAATACTCAAAAACAGCATGTTTTTTGTTGATATTCAAAGCATTTCCCCTTCACCGGCGCATATAGTATCAGGAGGTTTGCTATGCATAAAACCATACCGGCGGCATTGATTTCCCTGATACTCTGCCTTGGGGGATGTGAGGTAACGGAATCAGGTTCTTCAAAAACAGACAGTCCCGGTACTTTGACCATTGCCACTTGGAATGTGCAGACCTTGTTTGACGGAGCTGAGGCGGGAACCGAATATGATGATTACCGAGGTTCGGCAGGCTGGACAGGGGAAAAATATACGGCGCGGTTGAATTCTTTTGCTCAGGCGATTAGCCGGATGATCGAAACAGCCCCGGACATCCTGGGGCTGATAGAAATTGAAAACTCCCCGGTTCTGACGGATCTCGTAACCGGGTTCTTGTCAAAATACGGTTATCATTGGACCTTTTTCGCAAGCAATCCGAATGCCGCCCTGGGCATCGGCATGATAAGCCGGTTCCCCTTTACGGAAACCAAGGTCCATTCGATCACCGCTCAGGGGGAAACCATCCCCAGGCCGGTATTGGAAGTCCGGCTGCAACCCCAGGATACGCCGGTGGTCCTTTTTGTCTGCCACTGGAAATCAAAAGTAGGGGGAGATACGTTGACCGAATCCTCACGCAGAGCCTCGGCCCGGGTCATACAGCGGCGACTCTGGGAGATACGCCAGGAAAATCCCGTCATCCCCGTGGTGATCATGGGGGATTTGAATGAAAACCATGACGAATTTTACCGGAATGACGGCTCAGTCATAAGCGCCCTCCTCCCGGATGACCAAAAAGCCGCGGAACTCACCGGTTTCATCCAAGCAAAACAACAAGACTTTCTTATCCTGAGCCGGAATAAACCTCCCACGCCGGAATATTTTGCCTCAGACGCGACGGTACTCTATTCCCCTTGGGGAAATGAACTGCAAGATGGCTCCTATCATTATAAGGGCGCCTGGGAAACCATAGACCATTTTTTACTGACCGATGCGTTATTTGACCAAACAGGATGGGATTTTGATTCCTGCCGGGTGATAAACCAGGAGCCTTTTGTTGATGCTCATGGGAACCCCGCTGCCTATAACCCTCGCACCGGCAATGGCCTCAGCGACCATCTTCCCCTGGTGCTTGTATTGAAGCATACCCCAGGAGCCGCCTTCACCATGCCGGAGTAAGGAAACATACCTTTTGTAACCGATAAAGGCTATAAAAATACCTCTAGCCGCACAAAGGTTCGTGTTATATCCATACTGGTATGTAACACGAACCCATCCGCTCCTCCTGCTCCTCAGCAAAGGACGCCGCAGAGACGAATCGTCCCGCTTACCCCGCTACGCGCTTACCCAGATAGTCGTCGATAATCGTCCCCAAAGAGTTCTCGTTGGTCTTGACAATCCCCATTTCCCGTTCCGCACTTTGAGGGGAATCCGAGGCATGGGCGGTATTTACCATCACATTGCTGCCGAATTCCCGGCGTACCGTGCCGCCCGGGGCCTTGAGGGGATCCGTAGGCCCCAGCACATCCCGGATCTTATTGATCGCCTGTTCCCCTTCATAAATGAGGATCATGCATTTGACCGTGCCGGGTTTATGCCGCTCCTCCGGGGGCACGCGATCCGGCCTCATGCCCGACATGAATTCAATGATCTGGGCGAATTGATCCGTGGCGTATTCCATACCGAAATGGTCACTCAACGCCTTTTCGGTTGCTTTGCTCAGGGGTACCGTAAATTCCTTTTCAAGCAGCTCCCGGGCCTTTTTCCCAAAGAGTGGGGCCAGCTTTCCCTGTAGCGCCGATTCCACCGGGCCATAGAACTCCAGGGTCTGGGCCAGGGAAAACTGGTGTACCTTGATTCCCACAATCCGCAGTCCGGTCCGGGAAAACATGTCGATGATGGTTCCCGGCTTTGAAGAGGCGTATTTCCAGTTATCCGGTTTGAGGATGACCAGGGTCTGCTCGATTTTTGAAGGGTCCGGGTATTGTATGTTTTTGACAATGTTCCCTTTTCCCTTGAGAAACCGGGCAAATAGTTCCAGGTCCTTATCCGCCCACTTTTGATCCGGCGGGGTCATAACCGCAGGCTCAAAATAGGTAACCTTCTCAGGGTCCGCCGGGTCGGTGATAAGGTCCGCGTAGGTATCCCTGATGGTTTCTCCGGAAAAAGAATCTATCCCCACATGCTCGCCATGGATATGACCGCAGAGGGCGGTCAGTTTTTCGCAGGAGTTCTCCCCCTTGAACAAGAGGAGCAGGGTCTGGCGCTTCATGCCCCCCGAGGGAGCAAGATGCTGCTCTGTATAATCGGCTAACAGGGTAGCCGATCCGGTCTCACGCTGTTGCCGTAATATTGCCGCATACTCCTTAACGAAGTCCTCGTCAGGGGCTATCATCTGGGCCCCTATTAGATCCAGATCGACCCGGGATAGGAGCCGCGCCATGACCCCTCCAGTCCTACTCTTGGCAATGGTATACGGTGTTACCATTACATACGAGATAGTTTCCATACTAAACCTCCATGTTCATCTTAAGATTCTAAACCACTAGTTTAACCTGCTGTTCGCTTACGGTGAAGGGATATGAACATATAGATGCCTATGGCGATCACCGGGAACACCGCAAAGACGCCGAAGAGGGCCTGGTATCCCAGATGTTCCACGATGAAGCCCCCCAGGATGTTGCCTACAAAGGTCGGAAGCCCGGTTCCGATGGCCAGGTAGATGGACATCCCCCAGGCCCGGCGTTCAGGGGGGACGCAGCTCGAAATAAAGGCTATTGCCGCGGGATGAAAGAGGCCGAAACACAGGGAATGGAGCACTTGGCCCGTGATGACCCCGGCCTTTAGGGGAAAGAGGGCGTAGATTGAGAGCCGCAGGGTTACGGCAGCGGTACTGACCGCCAAAATACGGAGCGCCCCGAAGCGGCCTATCAGCGCCTTGGAAAGGAACATGAAGGGCACTTCCGCGGTGGTGGCCAAGGCCCACATGAAACCGACCGCATTCCAGTGCATGGATTCCACCAAAAACAGGGAAAAGAAGCTATTAATTGAAGCCATGGCAAGCCGGTTCAGGGAAATCATGGTAATACCCAGGATCAAGAGGGGGGTCCAGAGGCGCTGGCTCTCCGGTATATCCTGCGTCCGAGTACCTGCGCCGGAACCACGACCGCTGATGTTGGTGTATGTTGCAGGAATGACCCCCATGGCAATCATGGACAGAACCGTGGTTATGCTGATCCAGACCGCGATATTGAAGGAGCCATCGGGGCGCCAAACGGGAACCCCTTGCAGGAAGAGCATCATCAGGATGAAGCTGATGGAACCGGCGGCTCTGATCTTCCCGTAATTGCCGTTGTTTCCGATACTGATGGTGGTTACCGCTTCCAGCAGGGGCATGGAAGACCGAAAGCCCATGGCCATGACGATGAGGAACAGGGCGGAGATGAGGGGATTGGTAAACAAGGCCAGAGGAATCGCCGAGATAAGCACTAACCCATGGGTTATAATCAATCCTGGTTTATACCGTCCCCAGGTATCCGCGAAGTATCCGAATATAAAGGGTCCCGCGATACCTGCTCCTTCAAAGACCCCCAGGAGCATACCCACGGTGGCGGGACTATACCCCAGCCCCCGGACTACTATGGGGAGATAAGGAGAAATCGTGGCATACTGAATATAAATGCAAAAAAAGGGCACAACCATGTACATAATTATACCGCATCTCTTAGAAATAAAGAAGGACATATCGGCACGACAGTTGCCATTGAATATGCACGATACTAGTATCGTTAAAAGGGTGTGGTATGCAATCTATGAGCCATGATTTTGAAGATGTGGAAATAAAAATAAATAATAAATCAAAATGTGTTGTCGAAATAACCCTCACAACCTACGATGAAGCATTATGTAAAATTATCGAACCCAAAGTATGTACCACAAAAGCGCGATTTGAAGTATTAAAAATATTAAAAGATAATGGCATTAAAACCGTAATGATACTACAGAAAATGTATAGGGCATTTTAAATTATTGTATCGACGCTCTATTTGTCACGAAAACGACCTTATATGTAACAATGATGCATTATTTAAATATCTCCATGCATTTGAAGACAAAAAGAAACCAGCACCACTGAGTCTGTTCTGAGTCGTTTTCAAAATGCCGCTTTTCTGCTCTTGCCGGCATTTTGAAAGCGGCTCCTCTCAGCGTGTAGTGAGGACCCCTAAAGCCCGGTCCACCCGGTCCAGACAGCGTGATGCCCCCAGGATGCGGATCGAACCGAAGAGGGGGGGACTTACCCGTGCCCCGGTAATCGCTACTCGCAGGGGCATCATGAGGTCTCCGAGCTTTACCCCCGCTTGTTCAGCCTTCGCTTTTATCAGTACTTCTGCCGCTTCGTCCGTTGAAGCGGCCATGGGCGCGATAAGGTCCCGGCCCATCTGCAACAAGGCAATGGTCCGGGGGAGGTCCCCCTTCTTGGGTATGAACTCCGGAGCCGCCGGAATGGGAGGCTCGGAGAAAAGGTACCCCAACTTTTCCGGGACGTCCGGTAAAAAGGAGACCCGTTCCTTGATGAGGGGCATGGCGGCAAGGAAGGTTGATCGCTGTTCCGGGCTTGGTTCGACCCCGGTCTCCCCTGCCCCGGTGTTTCCGAACAAGCCCCGGGAGACCGCATAGGGCAAGGCCAGGGCGGCAAGCTCCGCATCACTTTTCATGCGGATATACTGGCCGTTGTACCATTCCAGTTTCTTATAATCAAAGATCGCCGGGGCCTTGTTGAGCTTCTCCAGGCTGAACCGCGCTGCCAATGCTTCCAGGGTATACAGGTCCTTCCCTTCCTCGTAGGAGGCGCCCAAAAGGGCCACATAGTTGATGAGGGCCTCAGGAAGATAGCCCTGGCGCCGGAATTCGTCGATGCTCGTGGCGCCGTGGCGCTTACTCAGCTTTTTTCCATCCTGGCCCATGACCATGGGGAGATGGCAGTACACGGGATGTTCCCACCCAAAGGCATGATACATGATCACATGCAGAGGGGTCGATGAGAGCCATTCCTGGGCCCGAAGCACATGGCTTATTCCCATGAGGTGATCGTCTACCACATTGGCCAGGTGATACGTGGGGAACCCATCGGATTTGAGGAGTATCGGATCGGGATTCACGTCGTCATTGTTCCATTTGATGTCTCCCAACAGCTCATCCCGGAAAGCAGTGGTTTCCCCCAGGGAGATTTTGAGCCTGATGGTATGCGCTTCCCCGGCTTGTGCCCGGTCCGCCGCTTCAGCCGGGGGAATGTTTCGGCAGTGCCGGTCATACCCGGTCGTGCTTGCATGGGCCGTCTCCCGTTCCTCCCGCAGCTTGTCAAGCCGTTCGGCGGAACAGAAACAGTAATAGGCTCGGTCCTGGGCCACCAGGTCCTGGGCATACTTTTTATAGCGTTCAAACCGTTCGGACTGGACATAGGGCGCCGCAGGCCCGCCGATATCAGGACCTTCATCCCAGTGGATTCCCAGCCATGCGAAGGTATCGTAGAGATTGTATACAAATTGTTCATCAAACCGGGCACGGTCGGTATCTTCCAGCCGCAGGATGAATTTCCCCCCGGCGGAACGGGCAAAAAGATAGTTAAACAAGGCGGTTCTGACCCCTCCAATGTGCTGAAGCCCCGTGGGGGAGGGGGCATATCGGTCTCGGATTTCCATATAAATAGATTACGCTGAATAGCAAAAACAAGCAAGCCGAGGAGCCGAGGATCAGGAAGACCCTTGATCTTCTTCACCAATATGGTCCAGAGTAGGCCATGCACGATCAGATAGCAGCCTTTAAGGGGCTTTACGATATTGTCGCTCGGCTCCGTGCTCCCGATGGATGTCCCTGGGATCGGGAGCAGACTCCCGCCAGTCTCCGGGGAGACCTCATTGAAGAAACCTATGAATGTGTGGAAGCCATTGATGAGCAGGACCCGGCGCATATTAAGGAAGAACTGGGGGACATTTTTCTGTTAGTAACCATGCTTTCCTATATGCACGAGGAAGCGGGCCTTTTCTCGGTTACCGACGTCCTGACCGAGGTTTCGCAGAAGCTCATCCGGCGGCACCCCCACGTGTTTGGGGATGTGAAGGTCCGGGACAGCGCCGAGGTGCTGGATAACTGGGCCAGAATCAAGGTCGAGCAGGAGGGCCGTAAGCCCAAGGACTCCCTGCTGGATGGGGTATCCCAGGCCCTGCCGCCTTTGGACCGGGCCTATAAGTTACAAAAACGGGCCGCCAAGGCCGGCTTCGACTGGCCCGACATACCGGGGGTCATGGGGAAAATTGAGGAAGAGCTGGGGGAGGTGAGCGCGGCGATTGCATCTTGCCATGGGATGCCATCGGGAGAAACGACCGCCCAGGAATCGCTGGAAGGCGAATTGGGGGACCTCCTCTTTTCGGTGGTGAACCTCTGCCATTTTTTGCAGGTGGAGCCATCGGTTGCATTACAGCGGACCAATGTCAAATTTATCAAACGCTTTACCTACATGGAAAAAAAAATGCAGGAAACCGGCCAGGAGCTGAAAAAGGAACATCTCTCTATCATGGACCAGTACTGGGAAAACGCCAAGGTGAACTGCTGATTTGTAGTATAATAATCTCGTGAAATTACTGTTGCGTCTTGGTATCGTCTTTTTCACCCTGTTATCATTGGCCGCCTTTTTCGGGTCGGCGTACCGTGCAGGCAACTTGTACTTGCAATCGGGCAGTCCGTCCGCAGGCCGCTCTTATCATTTCGCGCTGTATCTGCCGGAACCCTCCGCCGGGGCCGAAGGCCGGGGGGCCCCTCGGGATAACCGGAATTCCTTCTTTGCCGGCATTATCCTTGGCGCGGAGCGGGCTGCCGCGGAACTTGACGCGGCAATTTCCATACACTCCATTGATCCGGCGAAAAATGAGTTGGAGATGGCCCTCTATACCGGTATTAACGGGGCCATCGTCTGTCCATATATGGATGACACCCTGGCGCGGCGGCAGCTTGAAAGGCTGGGTCAAAAACAGATTCCCGTGGTACTGATCAATCACAATGTGCCTAATAATCAGCCCTGGCCATTCATCGGTACGAATAACTTCGATGTGGGCCGACGGATCGGCCTCATGACCGGGGGGATTAATCCAGGGCCGGTACGCCTCATGGTGGTGTACAGCGATAAGGCTCCGGGGATTTACGGTGAGCGGGAACTGGTGGAGATGGGCATCACGGCGGCCCTCGGGAAACGGCTCCCGGAGCCTATCATGACTGCACGCACGGGCCTGAGTCCCCTGGACGCGGAAGAACTGCTCTATCGCCTGTTCCGTACCAAGCCCGACATCAACACCATCGTCTTTACCGATTCAAACGATACGATTGCCGCGGCCCAGACCCTCATTGACATGAACCTCGTTGGCCGCATCCAGGTCATTGGTTTCGGCGCTGATCCGGTCATCCAGGAACACATCCGCAAGGGTGTTATCGCCTGCGCCATTGTAATCGACCCCGACCGTATTGGTTATGAGGCGATACGGTCCCTCACCGCGTTGCGGACCACGGGCTACACCTCCAATTCGATAGACACCGGCCTTCAAATTATCGATAAGGACAGCCTGCGGTGAAGCCCTTACGCGGTTCCTTCCGCCTCCAGATACTCCTCAGTATCTTCGGGGTGTTTTGCATTCTGACCCTTTCCACCGTATATATCCTGCTTTCGACAAAAAATGTGCAGGATCGCCTTGACCGCGGTTTTGAGCGGGAACGCTTCATCAAGTCCGTGCAGGATGATTTAGCCGCGTATCAGGAACCCCTCTTCGATTACCTTTCCACCCGTTCCTCCAATGCCCTTGCCCGTATCCTCATCGACACCCAGGCGTTGCGCTCAAAATTACCAGCCTACATGCCCATCACGGCGAACCGAGTGGAACTGCGAGAACGGGAACTGTATTCCCTGATTAAGTCTTACCTCAACCTTGCAGAAAGCGCTATGGAAGAAAAGCGCGGGAGGAACATCTCCGCGTATACCCGGACGTATGACGAAATGGCCGGACTGTTAGCCTACATCAACCGTGAAATTGATGATATCAGCACCGAACGTTTTCGTGATCAGATGGACGACTACGGGCTTTTCATCGCTTCTTCCGGCGCCATTCAGCTCTGGAACCTCTGCTTCATCATTTTTATCTCGATTTTCGCAATATTGATCCTCCTCTGGTCGGTAACCCGTATCATGGGTCCCCTGGTGCGCCTTTCCGCGATGGCGGCAGAACTTTCTTCCGGGCATTTTCAGATTGATGATATTGAAGCCAGTTCCGTTATAGAAATGGATCAGTTGGTGCAAGCCTTCAACCGCATGAAAAACGACATCAGTAACTTCATTGAAGAAATCCGTTTGCAGGAAAAAATCAAAGCTGAGTATATGCGTGAGCGGATGCGGAATATGAAAATGGAGGCCCTGGTACGGCGTATGGAAATTTACACCTTGCAGGCACAGATGAACCCGCATTTTCTCTTTAACACCCTCAACACCGGAATGCAGCTTGCCATTGTGGAAGGGGCCGACCGTACCGGCGCATACATGGAATATATGGCAAACCTGTTCCGGCACATCATCCGCACCAAAGAGATCATCGTCCCCCTGCGTCACGAAATCGAGGGGCTGCAATACTACTTTTATCTCCTGCGGGTACGGTTCCCCAAAAACCTTGAGCTGGTCCTTGATTATGACGAAGATTTGCTCGACCGCTATCGGGTGCCGGTTTCGATACTGCAGCCCCTGGTAGAAAACTGTATCGTTCACGCCTTTCGAAATAGGAAGCCGAATCGTTCCCATTCGATGGCGCGGGACGGGGTGAGCGCTGCAAGCGAACGCATTGTAGTGCGGGCGGTGGTCGATGCGCTGCGGCTTGAGCTTTCAGTGCAGGACAACGGGCACGGCATGGATCGCGGTACGGTGGAAAAACTGTTGTACCCCCAAAGCCTTGACGAATCGTCGGTTTCCCGGGTGATGGGGCTTGAAAACGTGATACAGCGGCTGTACTTTTTTTATCCTGAGGATCCCGAAGTGGTACGCATCGAAAGCGCCGAAGGGGAAGGGACCCGGATTATCATCCGTATTGATACGGGGAGGAAACCATGTATCGAGTTCTGATTGTGGATGATGAGGAACCGGTTCTGGACAGTTACGAGTTCATGCTGAAAACCACTGCCGTGTTTACCCTGTCCGGCAAGGCCCGTTCCAGCTACGAGGCCCTCAAGTTAATCCATGAACAGGAGCCGGATCTGGTGTTTATCGACATCAATATCCCCGGCATCGACGGCCTTGAGGTCATTGCGGATGTGCATAAAAAGTTTCCCGCCATGGTGTTCATCCTTTCGACGGCCTACGAACGCTTCGACCTTGCCCAGCGGGCCATCCCCCTGGGGGTGTTTGCCTACCTCGTGAAACCAGTTGCCAAAAAGACTTTTCTCGATATTCTGGACCAGGTGCACGAAGCCCTTGACGCACGGTCTCCCGGATCAGCGGCGGAGGAAGAAACGGTTGCGCAATTTCTGCGTAAGACGATTTGGCAGGAAGCAGATGATGCAACCTGGATGCACAGGCGACAGCGATTTTCCTTTCCATCGGATAAGGGCATGGTCTTCATGCTGGAAATTGATGATGATCCGGAAACCATAAGCGACGTCATAGCGAACAAATTGTCCCTGAAGTACCACTGCATCCACGATACCAAGATGAACCGGTCTCTTTTCCTGGTTTCTGGGGAGGTAAACCGTGATGTTCTGGAAGCCCAGCTCAAAGCCCTGTTACATGAGCAGCCTGAAAATACCGTCTATTACGGGATCGGTTCTCTCAGGCGCGGCCGGGAACTGTTCCTGTCCTGCACTGAAGCGCTGGAATTCTTGCTGCGCCAGCGGAATGCTACCGATGCGCTGGAACGTGAAAAACAAAACCAACGGCGTTGTCTGGCACGGCTCCGCCGGAGCATAGACCGTTCCGACAGCGATGAGGCGCGGAAGCTCTTTGCCGCGTACTGGCATGGGGTATTCAGGGGGGATGATTTTACCCTGGGAAAGGCAAAAATGGCCGCCCTGTTTACCCTCCTCCTGGACGACTGCACCGGTTACTACCGGGATAATGTCTTCAATAATAACAAAGCTTCGGGGGACGCTGAGGAGCCGCCTTTCGATCCTGTTGAGGAGATCATGAGCCTTGTTGATATGGCCGCGTGGGAAGCCTGGGCAGGAATTGCCTTTGAGAAAATCTTCCTCTGGGGGAATATCCACCGGGGCGCCTATTTTCCCCTGCCCCTCTCCCGGGCAATAGACTTCATCCAACAGCACTATACCGAAGCTATCCAGTTAAGCGCCGTTGCTACCGCCGCCAGTGTTTCCCCGGCGTACCTCTCCCGCCTCTTTTCCGAATATCTCAAAACATCCTTTGTCGATTATGTTACGGATTTACGGATCAAATGGGCTGAAAAGCTCATTTCCGAAACGCAGATGAGCATCAAGGAGATAGCCTTTGCCTCGGGTTTCCAGGATCCCGCCTATTTCAGCAAAATCTTTAGGAAAGCTACCGGCATGTCCCCGGGGGACTATGGCAGGACAAAAAATAAAGGATAGCGCCTCTTTCAACCCCCCAGGGCCTCAAGCTTTTTGATGGCAGGCTTGGTTGGGGAGCGGGGAGGCAGGTTCTGAGAGCTTGACTAGTAGAGCATTTTATGAGACTCATTCCCCGGCTCAATTCAAAGTACGATAAGACTGCCCGTATCAAGGAAAAAGGCTTCAAACCAATACCCTTCTCATAGAGAATTTTTTTGAAAAAACATTGATTTTAAGAAGAACGCTTGAATTTTTTGGTTATAATAATATAATATGTAGAGAACCTTTAAAAACTTTCGGTTTTAGCAGGTTACTATGCGGACAATCAGGAGAGTTATTATGTTTACATTGCAGAAACCATTAGGAAATACTCGTTCGAATCTTCTTTTCAAGGCAGAACCGCGGGTTTTGGGCTATAACGCCGATTCGGGTACAACCCCGACTTTAGGAGAACTTAAAACATCGGAACTTGTACGCGGCGAAACTTATGATTATTTTGAGTGTCTGCTGTTCGGGAGTGAAACGGAAATCCCAAACCCAAGCGGAGGGAAAAACCGTGTCGGCGGCGGCTATGAAATCCGTCTTTCCTTGCGCCAGCCATCGGCAAAGATAACTATAAGCGGGGTCATTGAAAATGAAAACAGACAGACTTTGTATGAATTTAAGCTGCCGCCTTACACAAATACGGCGTATGTATCGGCAATGGATTTTTTTACTGCAGACGATAGCATAGATAAGGACAAGCTCATCTTGTCGGTAAAGGCAGAGTATGCCGAAACACCAAGCGCGTCTGCTCAAAGTACCGATGCGGCTGTCCCAAGCCCACTAACCAAAACCATAACGCAAACCGTTCAGATTTCCTATGAAAATTCGGAACAATTTACCTATTCGCATAACCACCCCGTCAAACGTGAAAATTACGACACGAATATCCCTGACGACCGCATATATGGAAAACCGATAGAAGGGAGCGGCGGCGGTTCGTTTGAACCCGACGCTGACCATATCCTCATTGCCCTTGTGCGAAAACCTAGCGACCTAAAAGACATAGATTACCTTTGCGGTTATGGTTACAAAGACGGCGTCGACTGGGGTTATCCGCGCCTTGGACTTCCCGGTGAGGGTACCGTGACTTTTACGGCCGGCGGGAATATTGTTGCGAAGGACAGCTCGGCGGTTTGCTTGCTTTATGCAAAAGGTGGCGGGGTTACTGTCGAAAATTACAGCACAGACGATGGTACCGTCGCTAACCCGGGAAGTATAATAAATTTGAATGTGATAAACAACGTTGTCCATTATACAATGCCCAGTAACCGAACGGCTGTTGACGAATTTTGGAAAATTAACGGCAATCAGACTATATACGACCAACCCGCCGCATGGCAACCCAAAGAATACGATTATGTGATGCAGCTTACATTACGGATTGAGGCCACAAGCGGGCAGCTTATGGACTATGTCGTGGTAATCACCTCCGCCCCCGAGGACGTTCATTTTAGCGCAGCTTCGGTGTTTCGCGACCCACGCCTTAAAACCCTCAGAATAGTCTATGGATGCGTTGCAAAAGGAACGGGAGTCTTATCACGGCGAGGGGAAGTTTCCGTAGAAATCCCAATAGAGGAGCTTAGAATCGGCGACCGTGTTTTTTCTCCCCAATATAAATGTTTTGTAAAAATCACCAACACCTGGACAGGTATCGAAAAAGGCGAGGTTGTGGAAATCAGCGGTGAGGGCTTTAACGTACTTTTGACTGGCAGACATCCCGTACTTACCCCCAAGGGTTTTATAAAAGCGTCGGACTTAAAAGACGGTGATATTGTTTTGGACTTGCAGGGAGAGGGCAAGCCGATAAAAATTAACCGCGTTCCCTATGACGGAGAGGTTTTTAACCTTGACACGGAAGACGGTGGCGGCTTTATAGCGGGCGGGATTGCTGTAGGCACAAACAGCTTACAGAATGAAATTTAACGGAAAGAGGCTTATATGGCTGTAATAAACGGAGTAACAATAACCCAAGTGCAGGTGTTTGACGCAAATGCCGCGAACAAGTACACAATAAAATTCAGCGTAAACTTTGACTTTTCGCCGGGTACGCCCTTTGTCGGCAAGTTTTATGCCAGAATATCCGACATTGCTGCGCCCTCCTGGCACACGGCCGTGAAAGAACTCACCTATCAGTTCGGGCAGGATTATCAAATAGAAACCGATGAGCTTGTCAAGGACGACTATGTTTATACCCTTGAATTGGGCGCGAACGAAACCGATTTTTTTACGGAGAAGTCGGCGGCGGGTTCGACCGCGCCTGTTTTGGTCGCCCGCTATAAAAATTTTAACGCGCTTTTCAAGAACGATATACTTACGCTTAAATGGGATGCGCCTTCTTACAACATTCTCTCGGGAAGTTTGCGGTTTTCGGGCGACCTTGTATTGAGCCTTGCGCTTCCTTTCGGCGTAAAAGGCTATTCCTTACCGCTGTCTGCCGATATTTACGGCGATAACGCGCAGTTTACCGTTTCGGCAGTTCCGCGCACATTCAATTCCCTTGGGCAGGATACATTTTTTGGAATACCAACATCGGAAATAACCGTCCTCACCGCGCCTCCTGAAATACAAAGCGCTTCCCTGACCGAAAACGGACAGGCGCGGACTTTGACGTTAAAATTCTCCCTTTCCGAAAAATATGCTCAGCCGCTTCAAAATTATCAGGCAATTATGGCTCTCACGCCCAACGGAGAAAGCCCGTTGGCCGGGAGCGTTCTGCGGGTGGATGTTTTGCAGGCGGATATTGCCGCAGACGGCAATACTCTGACCGCTTCTCTTGACGTAAGTCAAATTAAGGGCTTGTCTTCATACCGTGCATATCTGTTTATTCAATCTAAAGAACAAACATTTACAAATTACAGCATAGCAGACAATGAGATTTCCCTTGCCCTCCCGCAAATACAGGTTTCTTCGCCAAATTGTAACGCGGCCTTTGTTGCAAATTTCGGCATAACGCCCAATCAGGGCTTGACGGTTTTTGGTGTTACAATAGGCACAGGTGCGGAAGAAATTGTTGACGTGCCTTATTATAATATACCAAACGCGTCTGATTATTTTGGACAAAAAATCACTATCACCCCCAAATTTTCGGATAAAACAGGGCTGTCCGCTTCCGCCGATATTTTTTTACGGGGATATTATGTTAAGACTGTTTCGGGCAATCCCGCGCTTATATACGCCCACGACCCTGCGGGTTATGCGGGCGCAACCGTCTATACTCTCAATAATTATTTTGTCCAGCCATTGACTGGCGATATAGCTTCGGAAGACGGGCTTCTTTCTATGAACAAAGACGGCGTCAGCTTAACCGTCAAAACAGTCTTAAACAACGCAAATGCCAACCTCTCACGCGATAGTTTTGACAAATGGATTAAGGCTCTCTTTGACGCAAAACTATCCGTAAAAGGTTATTACAAAATAAGGGATTTAGTCGCCCGCTCCGCCGCCTTTAACCTTGCGGACGCGCCCTATTTCCTTTTGGGGATTGACGGCGAAGACAAAACAGCGGATATTTTGCCCGGAAGCATACTCCGCGTGCGGACATCAGACTTTATGATGCAACCGAAAGCAACATCAAACGCACAGGGCTATATCCAAAGTTGTGAAGCGGATTTTCAAACGGCGTTGTGCGGTGTGGACACCGCTCCTTATATCGGCTTTGATAAAAACCTTGACTTGACAATCGGCGCGTGGGGCGCCTCCTCCGAACACCCGAACCAAAATATTTTCGGCGGGGCTATGGATTTTTTCCGCGTCACCCACAAAACGGCTTTTATGCGTATCGTTTCGCCCCCGGGCGGTTTCTATGAAAGCAGCGCCGTAACCGAAAACTTTGCCAACGCCAATATGACGATTTATTGTTCAAATGACTTGAACACGCTTAACCTTGCTATGGCAAACAAAGACATTCCCTCCGTACCTTATTTCATATTCAGAGGGCGTGCCGTCCTCTCGACCTGTATCCGCGTATTTATTGGTGAGGAAGAAAAAACCGTACCCGCAGGCACAACATTGAAAGACATTGCCCTTGCCGCGGGCGTTTCGGAACTTTCGGGGCTAAAGTTTTACAGACGCGGTTTCTCGGGGGAATTATTGCCCGTGTTTGCCGACCTCTCGCCAATAGGGGATATACCCCTTGCCCCCGGAGATAAAATTGTTGCTTCTGTGTAGAAGGTGAGTATGTTTAATTTAATATACACCGCCTACAATTATTCGGTTTATTACGGCGAAACGGAGAATATATATTTTATCCTCACCGGGGATTTTTCGGGAACAGAGTTGACCCTTGCCGCTACTTTTGAATATCGGGGATATTACATTTTCGGCGAAAATCTGACTGTGTCCGATTATGACAAGATTTTTCACACCGCCGCCCTCTCAAATGTCCGCCGTGGCTTATTTTGGTATGCGACAAATCATCTTTCCGCACTGTTTTATAACGACGCGCTTAATATCAAGGGGAGTATGGGCTTAAACTTCTATCCGTATACCTTGTCACTGCGGGGAAAAATAAGTCTGTCGGAAACAGCTTTTATTATAGAGGACGGCGCATTTTCCTACTACTATGATGTATTTAATTTTGATGCAAACACAGCCATAGTCCTAAGCGGGGCAATAACTTTTTCCTTTGACTGCGTTCTGTCAAAAATAGGGGCAGGGCTTGTTTGGGCGACCCCTGCCGACAGCAATGAAAACGATACTGAAACTTATGACGAGCTTGAAGCCTATTATCACGGATTTGTCAAAACTTTTCAAAATCCCGTAGTTGCGGAGGAGATAACCGCAAAACTAAGCGCGGTGGTCAATCCATTTCAAATAGAGAATCACAGCGAAACTTATTTTACATTCACAAACAATTTTTCGGCGGAAAGCGTCTTCACAGATGTTTACGGCAAGCCCCTGCAAATAACCGCAACAAGCGGCTCTAAGCTGTGTTTTGAGAAACGCGCCGAGTATCTGCACAACGACGGCGCGAAATGCTGTTATTATCTCGGTTTTGCAGGTGTTTACCGCTTAAGCGGCGGCGCAAACTTCCTTTGCGGACTTTCGGGAACTGAATTTATAAAGCAGTCTGCAACCGCCGACGACAATTTTAACATCGCCTTTGTGGGTGGGCAAAATTCATTTGTGGACCAAGGGGGGGAGTTTTTGGATTACACAACTTGCGCCTATCTGCAGTTTACGAGCAACGCCGACTATTTCTGTCAGTCATCAGACGCGCCCTTTTTTTCGTCTGTACCCGCCGTAACTTTTGGGAATGTCGAAACAGCGGAAGCCGGGGTTTTGGCATACTTGCCGCTTAAACTTGTCTCCTTAAACGACGCACCCCCCGTTCCCGTGTTCCCGCAAAATCACACACACGTCTACGATGGAATAATCCCGGACTTTATCCCAAACAGCATATATCAAAAACGCTTTGATTTGCTTGCGGGGAAACTCCTGCAACAGCCCCGCCTGTTCGCCGAGTCAAACGCCGCAACAATGGCAATCACCAAGAACGGCCTAATTGTTGGGCTTGACAGCGCAAACATTGATTACGCTGTTCTTGCCGTGAACGCGGACAACGAGCAAATACGCCTTGCAAACATTGACCAAACTTTACGAACCGCCCTGCAAGACGCGGACGCCAAAGTTCTTTTTGCGACCCCGGCAAACTTCAAGCAATACACCGAGGCGGCGGCTTGCCGGTTCAAGTTGGGCAGTTGGCTGTTTGACTTCTCTGCGGACAATTGGCGTACGGCAACCCCCGGCAACGATGCGCCAACCCTTATCCTCCTGAAATACAGCGCGGACACAAACATTCGGGAATATATGGGCGGCGCCCCCGCGTTCGAGGTGGCCTACAAGAAATGTTTTGACAGCAATAACGCCCCCCTCCCCTATTTCGCAGACTTCATAGAGGCGGTTAATTCGCCGACTTTCTCCGGGATGCTTATATTAAACTACCCTGCAAGTTTTGAGGCGCCGACCCCGGACCCCACGCCCGATATAACAATGATTATAAACGGCGTCAAGGATAAATCTGAGATTTTTGCCCATCACCTGATTATAAAGGCGGGGAAGGTTGAAATCACGGGCGGTGGTCAGGTTCCTCATATATCGTCCGTGGGCGGGGTTATCGACTACAACGCCGAGGAGCAAACCCACGTTGCCCACACGGGAACCCCGCCGGATTACGAATTCACAACAACCCGAATTTTATCTGTCTTCGCTGACAACACACAAACGGCGTTCACGACCCGGTCGGAGCTTCTTATAAACAAGCTGTTTGAGACGCCCGCAACCAAAAGCACGGGCGGCGGCAACAGCCTCCTCATCGACGGAATTTTAACTAAGACAGATACGAACTACTTTTTTGTGTATAAAACAAACGAGAGCGGTGTCTACTCGCTTCCGACGTCGTTGCTTGAAAAAGTGGAAATAAACGACGTTACCTTATCCACGGGCAGCTTCACCTTAGGCGGCGGGCTGTTCTTCCCGCTCCCCGTCAGCA
>JAITNP010000070.1 GCA_031290455.1 Treponema sp.
ATGTATTGGTAAGTATTCAAACCACTTTGTTATACGCAAAGAGACTGGCGGATATTCAGAAACCTTTCGAGCTGCATATTTATGAACGGGGTGCGCATGGTATGGGCTTAGGGATTGAATCGTTTGCACAGGACGATTCAAACGTAAATGTGGTTGCTTCAAAATGGATTGAGCAAGCGTCCACATGGTTAAAGCTTCAGTTTGGCAACTAATTTCTTCTTTATGGTTTAGTCGCTTTGTTGGCCTGTTTCTCGGAATTGGGTTGGCGTCATTCCACAGCTTTTTTTGAAGGTACGGATAAATGTTTCCTGATTTTCAAATCCAAGAGAATAACTAATATCGTACATCCGCTCATTGGAGCTGGAGAGCAGTTTCTTTGCATACATGATCCGTATGTCCCGAACTAGGGCGGTAAAGTTCTTGCCCGCAAGCGACTTTATAAGCCGTGAACAGTAGGGAACCGAAAAATTAAACTGTTTGGCGGTTTTTGACAAGGTGATAGTTCTGAATTTCTCATGGATATAGGCGATGATACCCCAATGATCCTCCCCGGCCGTTCTGGTAATAACCGGCGTTTGACTGTCTTTCCGTACCAACAATGAAAAGAATATCTCCAATTGGTTTTCCATGATCCGGTTTGAGTAAGGATCATCCAGTTTTTGTTCAAGTAATATATCAAAGAGATACCTCAGCATTTCGCCGTCTCTTCCTGTATCAAAAATAATAAATCGGGAAGAGCGAGGAAAAAACAGGCTACCTATAAAAAAATGAGACAGTATATTGTTCATGGTGAGGATATTAAAAAAGAACTCATCAAAGGTACTTTTTCTGATGATAAAATTTATGATGAGACTGTCGTCAAATACTTCCATAGTGTGAACGGTATTGGGTGCGATAAAGCACATCTTGCCCGCAGATAATACGCTCCGGTTATCTCCTATTGCGCTGACGCATTGTCCTGAAAGAACATAAAATATTTCAAAGAATTCGTGAGTATGCAGAAAAACGGGGGAATAGCGGTCATGCTTCTGTAGAATAATATCTCGGTTATGGGTTTGCGGCATCACAAAAAATTCATTTTCCGTAAGCCGTATCGGTAAATTTTGGGGTGTTAAAACAATGCCATGATAGGACAGCAGATCAGGCTGATCAGGATCGGGAACAAAACAACGCGCTTTCCATTCTTCGAGATTGAGCGCGGACAGGTACTTCCGCAACGCATTGTCATCTTCCCGCAATTCATACCAGCGTTGATAGAACAACTCTACATCGCTGTACTTCACGAGTTCCCCCAGTTCCGCCTGGGCTGAATTTGACAACACCGCTCTAATGTCCTGAATGTCATTATCTTTCATAGTCACGCTCCCTGATTATTAACCTATGGAAAGCAAAAAAAGTCAATACTTATGTTAATTTTCGTCATTGCCTTTCCTCTCTGCCCGAGTGAATATAATCACAAATGGAGGAACAAATATGTTAAAGGCCATCGGGCTTCGTGTTGAGTATCGGACAAATCCTATCGGGATTTTTACTGATAAGCCGCGTTTTAGCTGGAAAATCGAATCTGCCAAAACGAACATTATCCAAGCGACTTATCGTATTGAAGTGTCATCGGACACATCGTTCAGTTCCTTGATTTGGAAAACTGGGACGGTAACATCAGACCAATCCCTTTTGATACCCTATGGAGGACCTGCCCTGAGTTCCTCTACCCGTTATTTCTGGCGAGTTACGGTAACGGACAATCAGGGTGAGGAAAGTCCCTGGGCAGATACCGCTTTTTTTGAAACCACTATGTTTTTCAACCGGGAATGGAAGGCCGTTTTTATCAGCGCTGAGGATGAAAATGCTGGGGCAAGTTCTGCGGGAAACCTGATTCGTAACGAATTTACGCTGAACAAGGATATAAAGTCCGCGACTCTCTATGCCAGCGCCAAGGGAATTTACGAAGCCCGGTGCAATGGCAACAGGGTTGGGGAGCAATTTCTTACTCCGGGGTTTACCGAATACCAGAAGCGGATACTGTTTCAGACCTATGATGTGAGTGCATTGCTGGCAAAGGGGAAAAATGCTCTGGGCTTTTTAGTGGGGCCGGGCTGGTACAAGGGTGATCTTGCCGGCTGGCTTGGCAAGCGGAACGTATTCGGTGCGCGAACCGCCGTCATTGCCCAACTGCGGGTGGAGTACACCGACGGATCGGTGGAAATTATCGCCAGTGATACAAGCTGGAAGTACGCTGCCGCGCCGGTGTTGTTTTCTGAAATATACCACGGCGAAACCTATGATGCCCGGCTGGAACAGCAGGGTTGGGATGCGGGAGGTTTTTCGGACCAAAGCTGGAAACCGGTATTTTGGGAAAGCGCCGATGTCAGTGTTCTTTTTCCCCATGACGGACTGCCAGTAAAGGAACATGAGCATTTTAAGCCCCTCGCCTTGATTACCACCCCCAAAGGAGAAAAGGTACTCGACTTTGGTCAAAATATTTCCGGGTGGGTACATTTTACGGTGAACGGCAAGGCCGGAGATAAAGTGCGGCTTCGCCATGCGGAAATACTTGACGCTGAGGGGAATTTTTATACTGAAAATCTCCGTAAGGCAAAGCAAACTATTGAGTACACCTTAAAGGGCGGCGGCACAGAAAATTACAGTCCTCACCTGACTTTTCAGGGTTTCCGGTATGTTGCGGTTGATGAATACCCCGGCGAACTTAACAAGGACAATTTTGAGGCTGTTGCTGTCTATTCGGATATGCGCCCCACGGGAAATTTCCACTGTTCCCACCCCCTGATAAATCAATTCATCAGCAATGTGCGGTGGGGTATGAAGGATAATTTTGTGGATATTCCCACCGACTGTCCCCAGCGGGACGAGCGGCTAGGCTGGACCGGGGACGCGCAGATATTCGCACGGGCTGCGAGTTATCTCATGGAAACGGCGCCTTTTTTCAGAAAGTGGATGCGGGACCTTGCGGTAAGTCAATACCCGGACGGTCAGGTCCCCCATGTGGTACCAGATGTACTCAAGGATGTTAAGAGCGTTATAGGTGGGAATGATACGCTTACCCCGTCGGCAGGAGCTACCGCTTGGGCAGATGCGGCGGTGATCATCCCTTGGACTGTTTATACCTATTTCGGGGATAGGGACCTCCTCGCCGAACAATACCCCTCCATGCAAAAATGGGTTGACTATGTCAGGAATGTCGCAGAAGACGGTCTCCTTTTTAATACGGGCTTCCATTTCGGCGATTGGGTTGCGCTGGATGCTAAAGAGGGGAGTTACTTCGGCGCCACTCCTAACGATCTAACCGCAACCGCTTTTTACGCCTATTCCGTATCCCTGTTGTCAAAGGCCGCTTCTGTTCTGGGCAAAAAGGAAGATGCCAAAAAATACGCCAAGCTCAGGGAAGAGATCGGTGAAGCTTACAAAAAAGAATTCTTTACCCCTAACGGGAGACTGGCGGCCCGTACCCAAACCGCTCATATCCTTTCCCTTGTTTTTGACCTGACCCCGGATTCTTATAAAAAGCGGACAGTGGATACTTTTGTTGCAATACTTAAAGAAAACAACAATCATCTGACTACGGGCTTTTTGGGAACTCCTTTTGCGTGTAAGGCCCTGGCGGATAATGGTCGCCTTAATTTGGCCTACGAACTCCTCTTAAAAGAAGACTTCCCCTCATGGCTTTATCAGGTAACTAAAGGCGCTACCACCATTTGGGAACACTGGGACGGGCTTAAACCTGACGGTTCCATGTGGAGTTCTGATATGAACTCGTTTAACCACTATGCCTATGGCTCAGTGTGCGATTGGGTATTCAGTACGGTAGGGGGGCTGGATACGGCCGAGGATAAACCGGCCTATAAGCGGAGTATTATACGTCCCTTACCCGGGGGAAATATTAGCTGGGCGGAGACCACCTATGAATCAGGCTACGGCCTTATCTCAGTCCGTTGGGAAATACAGGGTGACACAATAACAATTACTGTTATTGTGCCCCACAACACAAGCGCGGAACTTATTCTGCCTAAAGCCGAGTCCGGTATAATAAACGGCGTTACCTTTACAGAGGCCGAAGCGGGCGCTTCCACTGTACTTGGTTCCGGAACTTACACATTTTGCTATCCCTATACATTAGGGTACAAATAATTTTTTGGAGGATTCTATGAAACTTAGAGAGAAAGGCTTTATTGCTTTACTAGTAGCGACGGCTTTTGCGTTGACCCTATTGGGCTGTCAGCGTAAAT
>JAITNP010000089.1 GCA_031290455.1 Treponema sp.
CGTGTTTCAGAAACGGGAAAAATGTATTCTTTTCCATGCTCCGGCTCTGTCTGGAAAAGCCATTCACCTTAAAGGAAATCCGTTCGCAACTGCCGCCGCCATCAAAATGCCCGGATGAAACAGCTATGCCTCCATAAAACGGCTGCCGATTTATCGGACTGATTCGGTCCTTCTTCTGTTGGGTTTTTCAGTGTCGTATCATGGGGCTGTGAATAGTAACAAATATACTCCTTTAGGAGCGAATCTATCAAAAAAGGTATTGCAAACTGTAGAACAGATATGATATACTTAATTGAAAATCTGAACTAAAAGGAGTCTCTTAAAATGAATACTAGCGATACCATAAACATGCTCTTGAACTTAGCTGCAAAACATCTCGGAATACATACGGAATATGCAGCTTGATGCGCGTTTGTATCATTTAAGAACACAGGATGGCGCAGAAGTTGATTGTCTGGTAGAACTGGAAAATGGCTATATCGCCTTTGAGATAAAAATGGCTGAAAAGATACGCCCCGCTGATGCATGGCACCTACGCAAACTCGCTGATATCCTCGATAAACCGCTGTTGCATGGATTTATCATTTCAAATGACACCGAAACTGCATGTATTGCCGATGATATAACTGCGGTGAATGCCGCCTATTTCTTGGGATAGCATCCATTAACTTTTAGAGATATATAGACAACGCTCTCAAGCTCTTCTATACTGAGGGAAACTGAGGAGATAGTCATGCAACCATTACCCATAGGGATGTGACCAAGCCCCATGAGCGGAGCGCCCATGGGGTGTTTTTCAATGAATGTGCCAAACGAAGGCCGAAAATCGAAGAGATTACCGGGTTTTATGAGTATCTCGTTGATAACGGCTATGTTCGGAGATGCTATAAGGGCCTTGCGGGGCGGCAGAAATTACTGGAACGGTATCATGTGATGTGGCGTAGGTACCATGATTTTTATAGCACTATTATGACCGGCTTAACCCTGGTGTGTTTATCTGATTTTATGCCCAAGATGAAACGCTATGAACTATGGGGCGCTTTAAAACGGTATAAATAACCGAAAAGAACCTTTACGACAAAACAAGCATGGTTGAGAAATACTGTACCCCTGCAACGGCCCGCCAATTGGCGGGCTTTTTTTTTACTCATCGCGCTTGCCTATCACCGCGAGAAAATTGCTCATTTGGAACCGGTACGCGCTGAAAATCATAATAATCAAAGGTTGAACCTTCTTCACCGCTCAGGGTAAGTTTTCTTAACGCGGGAGGAAGCTTAAAAGCGAGGGAAGGCAAGTCTTTTTTAATACCAAACACCTCAAGGGTTATCAAGGAACCAAGATTACCGATTGACTCAGGCAAAGTATGTATGGGGCCCCATATATAGATCTTCTCCAATGCAGTCAGGTTTCCAATCGCCTCAGGGAGCGCCCTGAGGTTGGTGTTTTTGATCAGCAGTTTTTTAAGGGCCTTCAAATTACCGGTTGATTCAGGCAACGCGCTTATGGGGATATTGGATATATTGATTCTTTCCAATGCCCTTAAGTTCCCAATTGATTCAGGCAGCGCGGTTATATCAGCGTTGATAATAGAAAGATCCTTGAGGGTAGTGATGTTGCCGATAGATTCAGGCAGGGCGCTGAGGTGCTTATCATTGATATGTAGTTCCTCTAAGGCGGTCAGGTTGCCGATGGAAGCGGGGAGCGCCTTGAGACTGGTGTATTCAAGAAAAAGGCTTTTCAGCGAGGAGAGTTTTCCGATTGATTCGGGCAGCGCACCTATGGGTTCGTCATTGATACGGATTTCCTCTAAGGCGGTCATATTCCCAATCGAATCAGGTAAAGCGTTGATATGATTATTGCGTATATGGATTTTCTGTAATGCCCTCAGGTTCCCAATAAAAGCGGGGAGGGTCTGTAATTGGGTATTGTACAGGTGCACGGTTTTGAGCGCCTTCAGATTACCCATGGATGCAGGCAGGTCGCTGAGGTATTTGTTATCTATATAGAGTACCTCTAAAGCGATCAGATTTTCGATAGCAGCAGGGAGCGTCTTTAATTGGGTATTCGAGAGATGCAATTTTTTGAGGGCGGTTAGCTTTCCGATAGATTCTGGCAGGTCGCTGAGGTGCGTATCATCTATGTGGAGTACCTCTAATGCGCTCAGGTTCCCTATTGCCGCAGGGAGGGTCTTGAGACTGGTGTCCTGAAGAAAAAGGCTTTTCAGGGCGGTGAGGTTTCCGATAGATTCTGGCAGGGTCTTGAGACTGGTATGGGCGATGATAATTTTTTCCAGGGCAGTCAGATTGCCGATTGATTCGGGGAGGGCCGTTATTTTGGTGTCGGAAATATCAAGCACTTCAAGGGCGGAAAGGTTTCCGATGGATACAGGCAACGTTTTGATATCGTTATGGCTTACATTTAAAGCGGTGATATGGGTCAGTTCCGTAATTTTTGATGGAACTGTTTTTAAATTGCACCCCGAAAGATCAAGCTGCGTTTTTCCTTCCTTTTGACATTGACTGATACGACGGTTTACCTCGGTTTTACTCTGGGTTGGACTCGCATTGATACCGGTTAATAGTTTATCAATCTCGTCCTGACTAAGAATTTCTGCCATACCTGTTAGCTCCTTATCTTATGATACTAATCTCAGTATACATGGGTATTGCGCCGGTGTCAATCCATGCTCCCATCTCACCAGGTGTTCCCCCAGGCGGTTCCGAAATTACCGGAACGGAACACCGGATCATTGATGATCCGCCGCTGCTGGTCCTGGTTAGTCTTTATCCCGGCAATGGTGAGTTCCCTTAAGGCCCGATCCATCCGGGCAATGACCCTTTCCCGGTTCGGTCCATGGGCAATGAGTTTTGCCACCATGGAATCGTAGTGGGGAGGCACGGTGCAGCCGGTGTATAAGTATGAATCGAACCGGACCCCCGGACCACCGGGAATCTCAAGCCGGGTAACCGTGCCGGGGCTGAGGGCATTGATGCGGCACTCCATGGCCCATCCATTCATACGGATGGCCTGGGGATCAAGTTCCATACGGCCTTCGGTGCAGGCAAGGATCTGTTCCCGTATGATGTCCGTGCCGGTGATACACTCACTGACCGGATGCTCCACCTGGACCCGGGCGTTCACTTCCATGAAATAGAAGGCATCCCCTTCAACCAGGAACTCAATGGTTCCCGCCCCCCGGTACCGGAGTTCCCGGAACAGGAAGAAGGCTCCCTCAACCATGCGTCGCCGCATCTCAACGCTTACCCCCGGAGAAGGGCTTTCCTCAATGAGCTTCTGATGGTTCTTCTGAACCGTACAGTCCCGTTCTCCCAAAACCGCCACCGTACCCTTTCCATCACCCAGGAGCTGCAGCTCCACATGCCGAGGATTTTCGATGTACCGTTCGATGAAGACCCTGCCGTCGGCAAAGTTCGATTCCGCCTCTGCCCGGGCAATGAAGAAGTTGTCCACCAGTTCGCCGGCGGAGCGGACAATACGCATCCCCTTGCCACCTCCCCCGGCGGCTGCCTTGATGATCACCGGAAAACCGATGGCCTCCGCCGCTTTTTTTGCCGTCTCAGGGGTGTTCACCGCGTCTTCCGTGCCGGGCGTAACCGGGATGCCAAAACGTATGGCGGCATTTCTGGCCTGGACTTTGTCCCCTAAGCATTCCATGGTCTCCGCTTCCGGCCCAATGAAGATAAGCCCCTTGTCCCGGACGAGCCGGGCGAACCCTGCATTTTCCGAAAGGAACCCGACCCCTGGATGGATGGCCTGGCAGCCGGTATACACCGCCGCCATGATGAGGTTGTTCATCAGGAGATAACTCTTGGAGGAAGGGGGCGGCCCAATGCACACCGCCTTGTCGGCAAGCCGTACATGGAGGCTGTCTTTGTCCGCAGTAGAATAGACCGCCACGGTTTCAATCCCCATTTCCCGGCAGGTACGGATGATGCGCACAGCGATTTCACCGCGATTCGCAATAAGCAGCCGTTTGATCAAGACCCGCTCCTTTACAGCCGTTTTACGGTAAAGAGGGGTTGGCCATATTCCACCAATTCCCCGCTGCCAGCTTCAACCGCCAGGATTTCACAGTCAAATTCCGCTTCCAGGTGGTTCATCATCTTCATGGCTTCCAGGATACAGAGGGTGTCTCCGGCCTTTACCTTGGTTCCAGGGTTTACAAAAGGCGGAGCATCCGGGCTGGCGGAGGCGTAGAAGGTCGCCACAATGGGGCTGGTGATGGGTTCCTCCTTGCTGGCCACCGGAGCGCCCTGAGCGTCGCCGGAGGCATTCACCGGGAAGCCAAGGCGCACCGCCGGGCCTGCCCGGTTGTCTTCGATAAGAGTACCACCGTTTTGATTGCCTCCATTCTGTATGCCCCCGGCAATACGCTCCGCGATGTTACCCGCCAGGCCGAGCAAGGCCGCAGTCTGATCCGGGGAAAGCCCCATGCCTCCGGCATTTCTGGAATCAGCGCTTTCCTTTTTAAACATAATATGGGTGGTTCCATCGTTTAAATCCAGTTCAGCCATTGAACCGTCATTGAATTTATCCATTAAAGCGAGAATTAATTTATCAGTCATGGAAACGCTCCGGTAATCGTCAGTTTATTGATAATCAAGTGTAGCATGTATGAAAAATCCTATATAGTGGCTGGATCCGTATCGGCCTCATAATCGACACCGGGTACATCAAACCCATGGGCCTCAAGAAAATCATGTTTAAATCCCGCCATATCAGCAGCAGTACCGACATTTTCTTCAGTTACCCGCTCCATCCTGGCAAGGGTTTCCGTTTGGACATCCTCCCGCATTTCCCAATCGTCAATGCGGATCCGGCCTTCATCATCCACCGGGACCTTGCGGGGATCTCCCACCGCTTCACTTAAGTATAAGCGATCCTGATAGAGCCGTGCAACCTGTTCAATGCAACCTTCGTGGAGTCCCCTTTCTTTCATCACCTTGAAAAGGCAGGAAATATAGAAGGGAATGATGGGGATGACCGCACTTGCCCTGGTTACGACCGCCTTGTTTACCGATATCCAAGCAGCCCCGCCGGACTGCCCGGAAAGCCGCGTGTTGATGGCCCGGCCCGCCCGTTCCAGGTCTTCTTTTGCCCGGCCTATGGTACCGTTTTTGTAAATCGGCCAGGATAGTTTGGGGCCTCGGTAGGTATAGGCCACGGTCCTGACTGCGGGGGCGAGGATCCCTGCCGCATCCAAGGTGTCGATCCAGCGTTCCCAATCTTCCCCCCCCATGACCTTAACGGTATGGGCAATTTCTGCTTCCGTGGCCGGTTCGGCGCTCACCACATTGATCCTCCCGGTCATCATGTCAATGGTTTTTCCCGAATAAGGGGATCCAATGGGTTTGATCACCGAACGGTACAGCACCCCATCCTTCGGGTCGGTCCGTACCGGGGATGCGAGCGAATAGATGATGAGGTCAACCACCGGGGGAATGCCTGCGGCAGCGGCGGTTTCCTTAAGCATGGTTATGGTGGTCGCTTTCAAGGCGTCGGAAAAGGCATCGCCCTCCAGGGTTTTGGAGACGAGTCCTGCCTGGGCAGCCTCGGTATCGAAGGTCAGGTTGTTGTACCAGCCGGGGGTCCCTGGTTTCGTTGCAGAGCCGGGCTTCTCCAGCGAGATCCCCACCGTGGCGGCCCCATACCCGAAGGCTGCGGCGATGCGGCTCGCAAGACCGTATCCGGTAGAACAGCCTATCACCAGGACCAGTTTGGGGATGCCCGCCGGCGCGGATGTCCCTGCATTGGCGTCATCTCTGGTAAAGCTTTTCTGTATATATGCAATCTGGTTTCTCACCATCGCAGCGCATCCTTTGGGGTGGCTATTGAGACAGATATTACTCCGTATCATGGGTTTAATAATCATGGTTATCTCCTCGGATTATCACACTACTATGACAAAATATAACAATATGTCATAAATCAATAATACCTATTTCTCCAGAAATGTCAAAGGGGAGCCGCTTTCAAAATGCTGGAAAATTCAAAAAAGCAATATTACTCCGAACCCACGACAGGGAGGCGAAAATCCCCCGGTCGCTCACGCTTGTCGCTGCGCGGCTTCAGTCAAGTGGACGCCCGGGGGATTTTCGCTTCCCTGTCGGTGCAGGTGGGTGCTTTTCTGAATTTTCCAGGGTTTGAAGCTTGAAGGGGGAAGCTCGGCATGGGGCCCCCTCCGGTGGGGTTATTTTTTTTCTACAAAATGCTCTATCCTTATTGACGTACATGGGGATTTATGATAGGGTCTATACCATACTTCATGGGCGCTTGGCTCAGCTGGTTAGAGCGCCACGTTTACACCGTGGATGTCAGAGGTTCGAATCCTCTAGCGCCCAAAATGTAAGTTATTGTAATACAACGCATGAGCCTACCCTCAGAACGGGTGGCACCTGATTCAACGGGGAACACCCCGGCGAAGGCTTGGGAAGGGGCAAATACCCGAAAAGGCTACTGGCGGATAGCGGGAAGCTGGTTTCTGACAACAACCATCACAAACCAATACCTTGAATCAATTGGATTTCAAAACAGGGGAAAACGATGTACGACACGCAACCCATTGAACCGCCGTGTACCGAAGGGTACGCACGGTGGTGTGAGAGGACGGCTACTCAAATAATGGGTAGCCTCCTACTCGATTAAAGAAGGAACCATCCATGGAATACTGGCCCATCTTTTCCAATGTTGATATGATCAGAATGGCGCGGATCATCACCAAGTACGTGCGCTTCCTCGATCCCGCGGTCGTCGGCGCGGTG
>JAITNP010000124.1 GCA_031290455.1 Treponema sp.
GTGGCACCCTGGCTGTCCCGTTCGGCGCTTTCTATGTCGTAGCCTTCCTGGCCATCGCTGATCCACTTCCAGGCCTTGTCCTCCCCGGCCTTGCGGCTGATCACCTCGATTTTGTCGGCCACCATGAAGGCGGAGTAGAAGCCCACCCCGAACTGGCCGATCAGGTTGGAGTCCTTCTTGGCGTCATCGGCGAGTTTTTCCAGGAAGGTCCTGGTTCCGGACCGGGCTATGGTCCCCAGGGAGTCCGCCAGATCGGCGTCGTTCATCCCTATGCCGTTGTCGGCGATGGTCAGGGTTTTAGCTTCCTTATCGAAGGAAATGTCGATCCGGGGATCGAAGGCGATAGATTTGTACGCCTCATCCGCCACGGTAAGGTATTTGAGCTTATCCAGGGCGTCGGAAGCGTTGGATACCAGTTCCCGGAGAAAGATCTCCCGGTTGGAATAGAGGGAATGGATGATGAGGTTCAGAAGCTGACTTACCTCGGTTTGAAACTGGTGCTGTGCCATGATTATGACTCCTTTTTGTCTATATATAATTTCTGGTATAAAAATACTAAGACAGTCCTATGCGGGGCAAGAGGTTTCGAGTGGCCTAACAGGACAATTCCTTCTGTTCCCCTTTGTTTTGTTCATCTGACTCGGGATTCTACGCTAACCTTGGTCTTTCAGGAACCGGCTTGGTAAGCAAGGCGTTACTACCGATGACCACCCCATCCGCCGGTCGTCTACCCTGCAAATACTTTCATGAGGTCTATCACGCATCTCGGAAGGAGCTACACAGAAATCTTATCATTTTCAGTATAGCGCAGGGGTTTATTACCCTCAAAATATATAAATCCCCTCATTAAGGGGTCAACATTTTACATCCTTATCTCAGCTAATGTCAAGTGCTATAACGAATTATGGTAAAAAATTCTCTGGACGAGATATTTTTTTACGAAGTCAGGGTTTGACGGATACGAAAAAAGGACACCTGACCCAACATCATAAACTTAACAAAATGACGGGCACTGCAACGGTAGTGAAAACGAAGAATTTTGGGTGGTGATCTACAAAGTATGCTGAGTAATTCCTTATAATATATAAAATTAGCATGAATTTATGAGTAACATGATTGTCTATGTTCCGCTCGAGAATACCTAATTCTTTATATAACAAGGAGCCTTTCCCAAAACCTCCCGTTCAAAGGATGAAATACTGAATTGTCCGCAGGGCGGCAAGGCAAACAACGGCGCTGAATAATACGAACATGATGGTTGTTGCGGATAATTCACCGAAGTTCCGAGAAAACGTGGATTTTCCGGACACCTTATTAAAACCGCATAGCAGCTTAAGGTGGAATCCGTTCTGAGCCTCCGTATTAATTCGGTGTCCGTGCTGATTTTAAAAAAACACTTCGCCCAGACACATCTGATAAATGGCTGGTATTGATACGGTTTTCTTCCCCTCCCTGTAACCTCGTGAACGGTTACCCTATATCTAATCAATCTACGTTAGCATACCAAGCCACAAGCCTCTGCCTTTAGGCATGGGTTTGTTGACTATTTCGATAACAGCCGATGCAGTTGTTCACCCAAGGCAACTGCCTCTTCTGCAGTGGGGGTCGAAGTCTGAATGAACAAACCTTTCCGGCCAAAAAAGTCCAGGATCTTTTTTGCGTATTCCGCCAAATCCACTTTGGTGTCACTACCGTGATCCCAGTAATTTTGGCGCAGACAGAGTACCGTTTTTCCCGCCGCCGCGTCCCGGATACGCTCCCAGTTCGGTACCTGGGGAATCGTAAAATCCAGCCCCCGCAGGCCGGGTATCTCCATCATCGCGCCCACCACATTCTGCACATTGCCACATGAATGGACCACAATGCCGCCGACTGCTTTGGAAATCATGCCGTTGTACTTTACGCCGAATTCCCGGTACAACGCGGGTGACAGCAGGGCAGCAGTATCGTCACTGACCCGCACTCCAACTTCCCGGGGAATATGCCATACCTCATGCCCCACACTGTACAGATTTTTGATCCGTTTAAACTGTTCCTTGATGTACAGAATGGTCGCCTCGGTTACCTTCTCCAAAAGGACATGCACTTCATCGGGATACGCCAAGGTTGCTTCGATAAAAGAGGTGTAATCCCAAATAAGGGATGCGGTTACCAAAGGAGACGGCACATTGATCGCCCGCAACGGCAGGGAGGAATGGCTTTGCAGGTATTCAAGGCGTTTCCATGCCTTCTGGAACACCGGGTTATTCACCGGATCGGGGATTGTAAGCTTGTGCACATCCTCCACATTCTCCTCTTGGATAAGCGCTGTTATCCAAGGGTCGGCCTCATTGTTTACCTTATAGGCACAGCCGAAGGCAGCCGCGACAATACCGATACCCTCATTGGGTTTGATATTGGGAAAACCGTAATCGTATATGGCCTCCCGCTTACGGTGAAAATCCTCATTCCAGTGCAGTTCCGCCACGTCGTCGTTAAAGAAATCCGTGGTTGCCGGGTGAAAAGGCCCCACTTCAATAACAAAAGGAACCTCATCAATATCTTCAAGCCGCCAGTTTGCCGCAATCAGTTTTTTCTTGGTTTCTATATCAAGTTTTTCACTCATAGTATTCCCTCTCCCATAAAAATGACCTATCGTGTTACTTAAAAAATACCATACCCGCCGGCTACTGTCAACGAGATTAATCCAAGAACTTCAATTCGGAATATGCGATTGAGATCGTGGCCAGATAATCAGCGGCCTGGTAGTACAGGAAAATTCCTGGGGCGCTCACGCTAGTACCCAGTCAAGAACTAAACCGTGGATAAAGTCGTTTCAGTTTGATCCGGGCATCGGCAGTAGTAAACCGCCAATCGATCGTGCACGCCTTTTCGTTTCTGATTTGGTTCCAGGCCCTTACTTCCTGCCGCATTTGTTCTATCGTCGGAATACGATCCGATAAGCCATGGTTATTCAGCACGCTTAACTCTATCTCGGCCATATTAAGCCAAGAGCCCTGTTTGGGCGTATGATGGATTTCCAGCCGGTCACGTATCCGCTTCGCTTCTTCAGGCTCAAAGGTCTCATATAATGAGGCGGGGGTATGGGTATTCAGATTATCTTTTCCC
>JAITNP010000148.1 GCA_031290455.1 Treponema sp.
CCCCCCCCCCCCCCCCCCCCCCCCCCCCCCCCCCATACCGCGCCGCCAGTTACGATAGCCGTAACGGAAAGTTCCGTCATAGCTTTTTTTACAGTGAGGTACTACCTCACCGCCAAGGAGCGTCAGAGTCATTGTGAACCTCGCACAATACCCTGGCCCGCGGAAATATATTCTGACAGAATACCGAAGAATTGAATGAAGAACGAGACGCGCTTACGCGGCAACGACAAGTCTCCACCCAACACCCTTCGTCCGAGGGTTTAGGTGCCGGCATGAAGACCGTTTCCCGGCTTCCGGATCATCTTACTTGCGGTGCCTTCTCACAAGGTATCCGCAAAAGCCGGTTAAACCTTTGCATACCCCATAATGGCTTACTAGAGCCTGCTTCTTCGCAACGCTCTTCTTGCCGCTTTCATCCCCGGTTACGGTGGCGGGACCGCTGTGGAGTTTCACCACATTCCAAAATCCCCATACCAGTATAGATAAGGATAATATCATGGGGTTTTATATCGTGTCAAGCAAATATTTGCAAAAAACTCCTATGAATCCAGGAAACCCGTCCTCAATGCCGAGACGGCCTCCTGCACCCGGCCAAGACCGCCAGGTAGGCCCGGCGTCCAGCGCTTCCAGGTCCGGATCAATTTGTATGGATAAGATTCATTTTCCCTCGTATGATTAATTTATAGAGGAGGACTTTATGAAAACCTTATGCGGCATTGACTTAGGGACCCAAAGTTGTAAAGTGGTTATCTACGACCATGAAAAGAAAGCGGTCCTGGCCCGTTCCCAGACTCCGGTGGACATGATAGCTGAAAATGACGGCGCCCGGGAGCAAAAAGCCGAATGGTACGATGCTGCCCTGAAAACCTGTTTCAATACAATTGATGCGGCTCTCAAGAAAACCGTCGTGGCCATCGGCGTTTCCGGGCATCAGCATAGTTTTGTGCCCCTGGATGAAGCGGGGAAACCCATCTACAATGTCAAGCTCTGGTGTGATACCTCCACCGCCGCGGAATGTGAAGAACTCACCGTTGCTGCCGGGGGTGAGGCCGCACTGATTGCCGAGACCGGGCTTCCCATGCGGCCTGGATACACGGCACCGAAAGTACAATGGCTTAAAAACCACAAGCCTGAACTGTTTGCCCGGTTAAGGCACATCCTCCTTCCCCATGACTACATCAATCTGCTCTTGACCGGGGAGTATGCCGCAGAATACGGCGACGCTTCCGGGACCGCGCTCTTTGATGTCCGTAACCGTACCTGGTCCCCCAGGGTCTGCGGCTTCATCGATCCGGCAATCATCACCTACCTTCCCCGCTTGGTGGGACCAGGAGAAGCGGTAGGCAGGGTTTCCGAAGCCGCGTCCTGTGTCTTCGGTATCCCCCGGGGCGCGCTGGTGGCTCCTGGCGGTGGGGACAACATGATGGGCGCCATAGGAACCGGTGCGGTTAAAGATGGCTTCCTCACCATGAGCCTCGGAACCTCGGGAACCCTCTTTGGCTTCTCCACCACCCCGGTGGTGGACCCCACCGGAAACCTCGCCGCCTTCTGTTCTTCTTCCGGGGGGTGGCTGCCCCTGCTCTGTACCATGAACTGCACCGTGGCCAGTGAAGAATTCCGGGGCCTTTTGGGGCTTGAGGTGAAAGCCTTTGATGCCGAGGCTGCCAAAGCGCCCGTAGGCGCGGAAGGCTTAGTGGTACTGCCCTTCTTTAACGGAGAACGGACCCCGAACCTGCCAGGGGGCAGGGCCAGTATCAACGGGATTACCGCCGCCAACTTCAAGCAGGAAAACCTCGCCCGGGCCGCCCTGGAATCGGCGATCTTCGGGATGCGTATCGGCATGGAAGGGTTCAGCGGGTTAGGATTCAAGGCCCGGGAGATCCGGCTCATCGGTGGAGGCGCGAAAAGTCCCCTGTGGCAATCCATCGCCGCCAATGTGATGAACCTTCCGGTTCGCGTCCCCGCAGGCGACGAAGCCGCGGCCATGGGTGGAGCCATCCAAGCTCTCTGGTCCCTGGAACGGGCAGCAGGCCGGGAAACCTCCATTGAGTCCCTGGTGGATGACATCCTAGAAGGAGGCGCCACAGCAGCCCCCGATGCCAACTTGGTAGCGGCATACAATGCAGCCTATGGCGTATATTCCCGGTATCTGCGGGCATTAAGCCCGCTTTATGTTTAGTGAATAGTATTAACTATATTTGGAGGTATTATGGCTGATTATTTTGTGGGGAGTACCATGTATTTCCCCGGTATCGGAAAGATCAAATACGAGGGGGCTGAAAGCGATAATCCGCTGGCGTTTAAGTATTATGATGCTGAAAAGGTGGTGGGCGGCAAGAAGATGAAGGATCATCTCCGGTTTGCCGTGGCCTATTGGCACAGTTTCTGCGCGGATGGCGCGGATCCCTTTGGGGCAGCTACTCATCCTCATCCGTGGATTAGTGACGCGAAACGTCCCCTGGAGGCGGCGGAACATAAAATGGATGCGGCCTTTGAGTTCTTCACCAAGCTGGGGGTGGAGTTCTATGCCTTTCATGACCGGGACATGGCCCCTGAAGGCGCTACTCCCGCAGAAAGCGAGAAGAATCTCCAGGTATTGGTGAGCAAGGCCAAGGAACGGCAGCAGGCCACGGGGGTCAAGCTCCTCTGGGGAACGGCGAACCTGTTCACCCATCCCCGGTTCATGAATGGCGCCGCGACCAACCCGGAATTTGCCGTGGTGAGTCTGGCGGCTTCCCAGGTTAAGGCGGCTATTGACGCCACCATTGAGCTGGGAGGGCAGGGCTACACGTTCTGGGGTGGCAGGGAAGGCTACATGAGCCTCCTCAACACCGACTTAAAGAAGGAAAAGGAACACCTGGCAAAATTCCTGGGGCTCGCCCGGGACTATGCCCGGAAACAGGGCTTTAAGGGGGCCTTTTACATCGAACCCAAGCCCATGGAACCAACCAAGCATCAGTACGACTATGATGTGGAAACCGTGGCGGGCTTCCTCCGCTACTATGGCCTGGACAAGGACTTCAGGATGAACATTGAGGCCAACCACGCGGAACTGGCAGGCCACGATTTTGCCCACGAGCTTGAGACCGCCGCTGCTCTGGGCCTTTTTGGTTCAGTGGACGCCAACCGTGGGGAACCCCGGAACGGCTGGGACACGGACCAGTTCCCTTCAAGCTACTATGAGACCGCCCTTGCGATGTACGCCATCCTCAAGGTTGGAGGTTTCACCACCGGGGGCCTCAACTTTGACGCCAAAATCCGCCGGAACTCGGTAGACCCTGCGGACCTCTTTGAAGCCCATATTGGCGGCATGGATACCTTCGCGGTGGGTCTGGAAGTTGCCCAGCGGATCATCGACGACGGCACATTATCCGGCTTTGTTAAAAACCGGTATGCATCTTTTGATTCCGGTAATGGAGCCAAATTCGCCAAGGGGGAACTCACCTTTGAAGAACTAGCGAAACTTGGCTCCGATTACGGCAATGTGGGGATCACCAGCGGCAAACAGGAACACCTGGAAAACCTCCTGAACCGGTATTTGCTGGGACTGTAGCATTCCAGGCCGGTAGCCGGTAGAAAAAATCGTAAAAAAGCCCGGTACTGGAAAACAGTACCGGGCTTTTTTATGGGTGGAAACAATTCGGCTTCAACCCTTCCACATGCCGATACCAGAGCAGCATATCCACAAAGGCCCGGTTCTCCATGGGCGGTCCTGCAAAATAAAAGAGATGGCTCCCGCAGTGACAGTCCGATGAGCCGAAACCAGGAACCTTCCTGCCGCCCAGTTCACCGAGACTTCGGGCCAGATCGCATTCCAGGTTCTGGTAGGACAGGATGGGGAGGGCTTTGATAGCATGGGTATGGGGGGTAAGGTAATCGATATGCCAATGTTGCTGTTTCCGTACTTTTCGTAGATGCCGGCTGATGCGGTGAGACAAATTTTTCCGGGCCGATCCCGCATAGACATACCAACCGGGGGCGAAGGTGATGGTCCCCAGGGAACCCACCGCAATGACCGTTTCTTCGAGAATATGGAGCAGTATCAGGTAATTTCCACTATCCTGTCCTGCCAATTCTCCATGGGATAGATCCACTGGAATTGATTCGGCGGCCAATACCGCGTTTCCATCCTGGTTACAGCGGAGCAGCGCCGCATGAACATCGACAACCCCCTGGTGGGGAAAAGCCGCGCCACCATAGCGGCTTAAGGCCGCGGCAAAAGACGGGTCGGTATGCAGATTCGGGATGAAGACCTTGGGATTTCCATGAACAATGACAAAGAGTACATGGCAGCAATACCCCGCGCCGGCAAGCGCCGCCAGTTCTTCCAGATGTTTGAGCGCCCGTCCGCTGGGGGCGTCGGGGAACATGGCAACATCGTATTCAATGAGTGAGCAGGCTTTCACCTCAATCAGGTGCCGCCTTCCCTGGTCATCAAGGCATAAAAAGTCAAACCGCGACGCGCCAAGGGTGTATTCTCGTTGTATCTCCCGGAGACCGGGGATAATTTTTTTCAGGATGAGCTTTTCCGCAGCCTTATTCGCCCGGGCAGCAAAAAGGGGCGCCACCGTATCCCGATAATAGATACCCCCCGCAGTCCAGCCGGTCTTTGCCTTTGCCCTTGTCTCCCGTTTTTCCAAGATGAGCCGTGCGCCGGGAAAGATAAATTCGATGAGTCGTCCCGGATTGGGGCAATGACACACCACTTCCTCATCCCCATCCCGAGCAATAATGAGGAATCGATTAGGCCGCCGTACAAAAAGGGCTTCCCGGTCTGCCGAAAAGAGCTGTACCCCCTCTGCCACTATTCCCCTTTGGCGCCTTGGTAGTCCCACTGGGTTGCTAGCATCCCACAGAACATGAGGACAAACCCCAGGAGGGTCCATGTCCCTAGGGGTTCCGCAAGGATGATAATTCCACCTATGGCAGCGAATACCCCTTCCAGGCACAGGATGATCGACGCATGGGCAGGGGGCGCATCCTTCTGGGCCACCACTTGCAGGGTATAGGCGATGCCCACGGAACCGAGTCCCCCGTAGAGTATGGGGATAATGCCCTGAATCGCCGAGTCCAGGGAAAAAGATTCGGTAAACAGGGCTATGATAAGGGAGAAGATACTGCACCAGGCAAATTGCCCGGATGAAAGCATGATGGGATCGATCTTTTTCACCAGCCGATCAATCACCAGCACATGGATGGTCCAGAAGATGGCGCTTATGGCGGTGATGATGTCCCCCCGGTTGATAGCGGTTATATTTCCGGCAGCGCTGAGGAAAAAAAGCCCTGTCAGGGTAAAGGCCGCTCCCACCCAGGTGGGAAACCCGGTCTTTCTGCCGAGGAATATACCGAATATGGGTACCAACACCACATACAGGCCGGTAATAAACCCGGCATGACCGGCGGTCGTGTAGATGAGTCCCACTTGCTGGAAGGATGCCCCAATAAACAGACAGGTTCCTGCGACGAAAGAAGACCCTATAAACAAAAAAACAAAGGATAAACCCGATGAAGACCGTTCCTGAACTCCTGCCTTCCGCTTCCGGTATATGATGAGCGGCACAAGGGAGCAGCTTCCCAATAAAAACCGTATGCCGTTAAACGTAAAAGGACCGACATATTCCATGCCAGAGCGTTGGGCAACAAAAGCAAACCCCCAAATACACGCGGTCAGTAATAAAAGCGCATCTGCCCGCAGCGCCTGCCTGTTCATGAAAGGAATTAACTAACGCTCTTCCCGGAGCAGGGCTTCCCGGAAACCCGCAACGCCAAGTTTTTCAGCAAGCCCCGGGACCTCTTCCGGCCGCAGCCCTGGAAGCACGACCCGGTAGTACTCGCCATCGCTTGGCCGTTCATAGGCAGGATTAAGACCGATCCTTTTTAATGTATCAAAGACTTGGGTAGCATTCCGAACGTTCTTATAAGAACCAACCTGCAGGCGATACCGCTTATTAGTTCCTGCCGGAGGAATACCCGGCCTGATCTGTGCCGGTACTATGAAAGACGGGGATGGCTGATTTCGGGATTCCGCCGGCGGGGTTACCGCGATTGGCGGCGCTACCCCAGGACTCGTTCCGGGTGCAGCAGTCTGGGGCGCGACGCCGGGGCTTGGTCCGGTTACCACAGGCTGTAGCGCTATCCCTGGACTTGCTCCAGGCGCTGGGGGCAGATACGCTACTCCGGGACTTGTTCCAGGCGCCGGTGTCTGAGCGCCAGGGCTTGGTCCGGTTGCCACAGGCTGCAGCGCTGTCCCAGGGCTTGTTCCAGGCGCTGCAGTCCAGGGTACTACCTCCGGGGGTGTTCCTGTTGAAAGGGCACTCGTATTCGCTATTTCAATCACTACCGGCGCAGTTCCGGTAATTATCATATCCAATCGTTCTGCCGCGGCCTGAGAAATATCAATAATCCGGCTGGATGCAAAAGGTCCCCGATCATTCACCCGTACCGTAACCTTATTATTATTCTGACTATTGGTTATCAGCAGCATGGTCCCAAAAGGCAGTTCTGGGTGTGCCGCAGTCAATTGGGAGGAATCAAACAGTTCCCCTGATGCGGTAGGCTGTCCGTCAAATTCACTCCCATACCATGAGGCGATCCCTTCCTGCCTGAACGGAGCAGCGGTGCCAGGCGCGGTTTGGGCAGCACAAAACACGGCCAAAACTGAACCGGTTAAAATTATGGCGGTAATTCGTTTCATAATTAATGTATCGGCAGGGTGTATCATAAAACTAATAAGAACCTCTGTACGATTATTGCATAATTTGGTATAATTATTTCTATGGAAAAGATACCCGTCGCTATTATCGGTCTTGGCAGGATCGCGAGCCTCCTGGAGGATGATTCTTTGCGGGAAAAGCCCTGCACCCATGGGGGGGCGATTACCGCCAACCCCGACTGTCTCCTCGTGGCTGGGGCCGATAGTGATGAGCAACGGCGCACACTTTTCGCGGAACGATGGCACTGTCCGGTCTACGCCGACCCAGGGGCCATGCTGAAAGCCCATGGTCCCCAGATGCTCCACATCGCCACCCATCCCGACAGTCACCCCCGGTACTGCCGCCTCGCCGCGGATTACCAGGTCCCGGTGGTGGTATGCGAAAAGCCTTTGGCAGATACGCTCACGGGCGCCCAGGAAATAGCCGCCCTCCATCGGAAAGGCGGCATTAAAATCATCACCAACCATGAACGGCGTTACTCGGCGGATTACCGCACGGCCAAAGGCATCCTGGATACGGAGCGGATGGGAAGGCTCTTGAGCGTCAAAGCCGGTCTGTATATGGGTAAGAGCCGGCGCCTCCGGAATGTACTCTGGGACGACGGTACCCACCTAGTGGATGTGCTCATGTTTCTCACCGGTTCCCTGATGCGGCATGAAAAAACCTGGGGGGCGGACCTTTCAGATAAAGCGGGATCCGCCTTCCTGGGGGGGTATCTTGAGCCGGTGGAGCCGGAGCATACGCGCAAAGCAATTCCCTTCATTATTGAAGTCGGCGCCGAACGGGATCATCTGGTCTTTGAGCTGGAATTTTCTTGTGAACAGGGAAGACTGCGGATAGGCAACGGCATCTTCGAGGTCTGGGAAAGCGGTCCCAGCCCCTATGCGGAACGGTTCCGGTCCCTTAGGAAAACCGATGAGACCTTCGACGGTCCTACCGGTTACTTTGCCAATATGGTACAGGACGCGGTGGCCTGTGTCAGAGAACCGGGGCGGGAACCCCGCTCATCCGCCTTAGATGGACTGCGGGTCATTGCATACCTTAACGATGTATAATCCATAGGGGACGCTACCCACTGGTCTATTCATTGCTTAAAAAACAGGATATAAATACGAGTATAATATGGAATTTAAGGAATTAAACCTACACCCCGATCTCCAACGGGGTATCGCCGATGCCTTATATAGTACCTGTATGCCGGTCCAGGAGCAGGTACTCGCTCATGCCTTTGGAGGGCAGGACCTCTATGTCCAATCTCAAACCGGGACCGGAAAAACAGCCGCTTATTTAATCGTCATATTTCAGCGGCTTTTGGCCGAACCGCTGCTCAACGGAAAAAAGGCGATCATCATGGTACCCACCAGGGAACTCGCCGTCCAGGTTGAGGAAGAAGCAAAACTCCTGGGGAAGTACCTGCCCTTCAAGATTGGCAGTTTCTACGGCGGGGTTGGATACACCCAGCAGCAGCAACTGCTTAAAAATCATGTGCAGCTCCTGGTGGGAACCCCTGGACGGGTCCTGGACCTGAATCAATCTGGTCAGATGAACCTCATGGATATCGCCTTCCTGGTGCTTGATGAGGCGGATCGTATGTTCGATATGGGCTTTTACCCGGACCTCCGGAAGCTCATCAAGGTGATTCCCCCGGCGGATCGCCGTCAAACCATGCTTTTCAGCGCCACCCTTAACGCCTGGGTAAAAAACCTCGCCTGGGAATACACCAAGTCTCCGGTTGAAATCGAAATAGCCCCGGAAACCGTTACGGTGGATGAGGTTGAACAGATCCTCTACCATGTGCCCAGCAATGATAAGATGAAGTTACTCCTTGGCATCATGGAACGGGAAAAGCCCGAAAGTGTTATTATCTTCTGTAATACCAAACGGTATACGGAAATCGTGGCAAAGCGCTTGCGGCTCAATGGATTTGAATGTGAATTCATTATCGGGGACCTTCCCCAGGCAAAGCGGCTGAAGATTATTGATGATATTAAGGCCGGTACTATCCAGTATCTGGTCGCCACTGATGTGGCGGCCCGGGGGCTTGATATCGAAGGGCTTCCCCTGGTGGTAAACTATGACCTGCCGGTGGAAACGGAAAACTACGTACACCGTATCGGACGGACCGCCCGGGCAGGGAAGACCGGAAGGGCCATCACCCTGGTTAGCGAACAGGATGTGTATGAACTGCCCGACATAGAAAAATATATCGGGAAGAAGATCCCTGCGGAGATAGCGGTGGAAGAGCTGTATGCGGTGGACAAGAGTGAAGGCATGCGGATCTATACCGACTTTTATGAGGATCGCCATGAAGACCGCAGGGATAGAAAAGGCCCCGTCCATCGGGAGCGGGAGCGGGGGGATAAGACCGGAAAATCCCGGGAGGAAGAACGGAGCGAACCCCGAGGGGGGGAACGAATTGGTCATGGACGCGGAAGCCTGCGGGGCAATGTCCCCGGATCTTCCCGGCGCGTTTCCCCGGACACGTCCCCGGTGAGTCCAGGGAGGAGCCTTGGAAACAACCGGAAGCAGCGTAAGCAGGACGACGTTGAAAAAAATCCTGAGGGAAAAAGCTCAGGAGCAAAGGGTCCCGGTATTGACGGCGTGGACCTCTCCCAGCTTTCCTTTGATGAACGCATGGCCTATTATAAACAAAAATACGAAGGCGCCCACAGGCCGGCTCGTGGTCCCAAGCCGATCAATCACCGGTATGAGCGGCATACCCAGGGTGAAAAGGCCCCTGCTGGCGGGCTGCCTCCGGCGGAGGTAAGGGCGGCTTCCGGTGTACCGGCTGAAACCAAGTTTCCACCGGCGCCCATGACTGCGCAGCCGCCTAAAAAAGGCATACTTTCCCGTATTTTTGGGGTATTCAAAAAGGATTCCGATTCAGGACATGCATAATATTAGAAAGGTGTATACGCTGTGATTACTATTACCGATGTCAGCCTCAGCTATGGAGAGCGCACCCTCTTTAAGGATGTTAATCTCAAATTTACCCCGGGAAACTGTTACGGCATCATAGGGGCCAACGGGGCAGGAAAATCGACGTTCCTCAAGATTCTTTCAGGAGAAACTGAACACGACCGGGGAACCATTGCCACCGGGTCTGGTGAACGGATCGCGGTGTTATGGCAGGACCACTTTGGTTTTGAGGAATTTCCGGTCCTGGAAACCGTGATCAAGGGGTATCCCAAACTGTATGGTATCCAAAAGGAACGGGAGCAGATCTACGCCAAGGAAAATTTTTCCGAAGCGGACGGCATGCGGGCCAGCGAATTGGAGTCGGATTTTGCCGACCTTGGGGGCTGGGAGGCTGAAGCTCAGGCGGGACAGCTCCTCTCTGGTCTTGGCCTCGATGAAGCGGACCATGGCAAGATGATGGCTGAACTGGATGAATCCAAGAAGGTCCGGGTCTTATTGGCCCAGGCCCTCTTCGGCAATCCTGACATCCTCCTCCTGGACGAACCGACCAACGGCCTTGACCTTGAATCCATTGCTTGGCTTGAGGAATTCCTCATTGATTTTCCCAACACGGTTATCGTGGTTTCCCATGACCGGCACTTCCTCAACGCCGTCTGTACCCAAATCTGCGACATTGATTTTGGGAAGATCTCCGCCTATTCGGGGAACTACGATTTCTGGTATCAGATGAGCCAGATGCTCCAGCGTCAGGCCCGGGATCAGCTTAAGAAGCGGGAAGAAAAGGCCAAGGAATTAAAGGAATTTATCCGGCGATTCGCCTCCAATGCGGCAAAGAGCCGCCAGGCGACGAGCCGTAAGAAGGTGCTGGAAAAGCTGGACCTGGAAAACATTACCGTTACCAGCAGGAAATTCCCCTACGTCAGTTTTAAGCCGGATCGGGAGATTGGCAACAATGTGCTCCGCGTGGAAAAGCTTAGTCTGGTGGCGGAAGGAACGACGGCGCTCAAGGACTTCACCCTCATCGTGAACAAGGGGGACAAGATCGCCTTGGTGGGAACCGAGCATCAGGCAAAAACCGCCCTCTTCGACCTTATCGCCGGGGTACAGAAGCCCACGGCCGGGGACTATTACTGGGGGCAGACCACCGGGGTTTCCTATTTCCCCAAAGAGAACAGCAGCTGGTTTGATGCGGATATCTCCATCACCGATTGGCTCAAGCAGTATTCCCCGGACCAGGACGACACCTACGTGCGCAGCTTTCTGGGGCGGATGCTCTTTTCCGGGGATGAAGCCTTGAAGCCGGTGAACGTCCTTTCCGGGGGTGAACGGGTCCGCTGTATGCTGGCCCGGATGATGCTTTCCGGGGCCAACGTCCTTATTCTGGATGAACCCACCAACCACCTTGATCTGGAAGCCATCACCGCCCTTAACGAGGGCCTGGTTGCCTTCCCCGGGGTGGTACTGTTTAACTCCCACGACCACGAATTCGTCAATTCCGTGGCAAACCGTATCGTTGAGATAGTTCCCGGGGGGATCATCGACCGGATGATGCCTTTTGACGACTACCTTGAAGACGATTCGGTCAAGGCCCTGCGGGCGGAGGCATACCATCATACCGAACGGCTTCAAATATAGGGAATAGGCATTGCTGCTGCTCTTCGGTATCGCGGCCCTCATGATGGCGCCCTCAATGGCAACAGCTTTTATTTTGTCTGGTTCGGTGTTATGCTTAATGAACCATGAAAATCAAACGGACAGTACGAATGGGCGCCGTGCTTGCGGCATTGGCGCTGGGGCCGTTCTGGGCGCTTCTTGCCCAGAGCGCGGATCAAGGCCGGGGGCTGGAGGTCCTGGGGAGTGATGGGAAGCCCCTCACGAACTTTACGGGGTCCCATGCCCTGGTGATTGGGGAAAGCGCCTATACCAATGGGTGGGCGCGCCTGCCGGGGGTGCGGGAGGATACCCAGGCAATCAGGCAGCTCTTTACGGAGCAGGGGTTTTTCGTGGAAACCCTGGAAAACCTCAGCAGCAGGGACCTCAAGGCGGGGATAGCAGCCTTCTTCGACCAATAGGGCTACGAACGGGATGTCCGGCTCATTGTGTATTACGCGGGCCACGGGCATACCTTAAAACTCGATACCACCCGTGATATGGGGTACATCGTGCCGGTGGACAGTCCCAACCCCCACACGAATGAGCTGGGATTCAAGCGGACCGCCATTGCAATGGAACAGTTCAACACCTGGGCAACCCAGATTGAGAGCCGTCACGTGCTGCTCATCTTTGATAGCTGTTTCTCAGGGTCGGTCTTTGCCACCTCCCGTGCGTCCCCGGGGATCATCGACTATAAGATCGCCAATCCGGTGC
>JAITNP010000167.1 GCA_031290455.1 Treponema sp.
CCCCCCCCCCCCCCCGCCCCCCCCCCCCCCCCCCCCAACTATCCCTCATCATGTATATATTCATAATACATCACCGAGATAGCAATACTGTTTCTTAAGACAACAATTACAGTCTCTACATCCCTCCTCATTTAAAATATGCGAGCCTCTACCAGCCCGTAAACCATTACCAATGATCTTAATAAGCAATATATCACATACCTGGTTTTTGATCAAGCGAAAAATGATTTTTTTTAACCAATTGAATACATTATCGGCGGTATCGCCCTATTCACGGTAGTACGCCACCCGCCAGAGAAAAAGCCCTGTTGGCGGCGCCGTGGGGCCTGCACGTCGCCGGTCCCCGGATTCGATGAGCGCCTTAAAATCCTCCGGGTCAAGGTCCTTTTCTTCGTAGTGGAGCAGGGTCCCCAGGAGGGAACGGACCATTTTCCACAGAAAAGCGTTGGCGGTGATCTCAAAAATCAGGGTATCTCCCTGAACAAAGAAGCCCGCATGAAAAATATACCGGCTCCGGGATATACTCAGGTCCCGGCTTCCGGCAAAAACGGAACAGTCCTGTTCCCCCTGAAGCAGCCGTGCATACCCGTTCAGCCGGTCAAGCCGGGGACGGCGCCATAGTTGAAGGGCATAGCGAAGCTCCTGGGGAAGCCCATGCCGGCCGCAGATAAGGTGGTAATGGTAGGTCCGGGACTTGGCGTCAAAGCGGGCATGAAAATCAGGGCAGGTCTCCCGGGCATCCAGAACCCGGACATCCTGGGGAAGGATGCTGTTGAGGGCAGGGACAAACCGTTCAGGGGCCATGTTTCTTATATCCGTATAAAAATGAGCCACTTGTCCTGCGGCGTGAACCCCCGCATCGGTTCTTCCCGCACCGGTGAGGGGTATCTTTTTTTTGTGGAGCCGTTCCAAGGCCGATTCAATGGTCCCTTGAATGGTACGGTTTTCAACCCTCCCATGGGTAAGGTGGCGGTCCTGAACCATGCTGTTCTTTTCCTGCCGCTGCCAGCCGGAAAAATCAGTACCATCATACGCGATGAGGAGCCTGATATTCCGTAAGGCCCCTTGAAGCGGCTCCCCTTTCATTGTAATATCGAATCAATGAGCCGTTTGAAATCCTGGTCAATAGTGATGGTTTTCATAGTTTCATCGGAGTTGAGGATGTTCTTATTCACATAATGAACCCCCTTCCGCTTCTCAATGACCGATTCCGTTGGTTCACTGTTTTCAGGTTCGTTTTTTTCCAATCCTTTTTCCTCCCATAGTATTGGTAGATCCACAGTACGCTCCTGTAATGCTTCCAGCAGTTCAGGGGCACCCTTTGCTTCAACCGAAAAGGGCCTATAAAGCAAAGCCATACCATACCCTTGGTTTAGTTCTTCCGGATTGCTCACCGCTTCCGGTTCTATTACTGTTACGTGCAGCATGGTTATTTCCCATCCTCCTTCATGTAATACCCAGTCAGCGCCCTGCCTGGAAAACTTTTATATTATCGGTAGTTTCCAGCAGAGTATTATAATCCAGCCCCCCCCCTTTCACCCCTCAGTACCTGAATTGACACATGCCTGGAAACCGGTATACTGAAAAAGATTAATCCTGAAGAGAAGGTGTTTACGCATGAATTTCAATGCGCTGTCAGCCGCCCGTTATTCGGTGCGGAAATTTGAGGATCCTCCTGTTGAAAAGGAAAAGCTGGATCTCATCCTTGAGGCGGCCCGGAACGCCCCAACCGCGGAAAACCGGCATCCCCTGGATAAAATCGTCTATTATGATGATTTTTCTCAGTATTATTTATTAATGATATGCGTATATCCATAGCTCAAATCAATTCAACCATCGGCGATTTTTCCGGCAACCTGGAAAAGATAGTTGCCTTTACCAAACAAGCCCAGGACGAACACCGGTCCGACCTGATCCTCTTTCCTGAATTGGCGGTGTGCGGCTATCCACCCATGGACCTCCTGGATCAGGATAGTTTTGTCGAGATGAACATACGGACCATCCATATACTACAGCGGGAATTGCCCAAAAATATCGCTGTGGGCATGGGCTTCGTGAACCGGAACCCTTATTCCCAGGGTAAGGCCCTGGTGAACGCCTACGGCATCATCCTGGATGGCAGGCTGGTTTTCGAGCAGATCAAGACCCTGCTTCCTACCTATGATGTCTTTGACGAGGCCCGTAATTTTGAACCCGCCCAGAAATGGCCGGTCTTTGAATGGAAGGGTGAACGGATTGGGGTGGCGATCTGTGAGGATGTATGGCGGGAGACCAATATTCCCGGTACCAGCTATGTCCGGGACCCGGTACGGGAACTCCTCGACCAGGGTATCAGCATCCTCTGCGTGCCTTCGGCCTCTCCCTATATCGCGGGGAAACTCAAGGTCCGCCGGAACCTCGCCGAGCGTATCAGCCGGCGGGGAAACATACCCTTTGTTTATATCAACGCGGTAGGGGCCAACGATTCGATCATCTTTGACGGTTGTTCCTTCATAATCGCCCCCACGCCGGAAGCCGCTCATTCCGGGGCCCCGGGGGATTACCCGGTGCGGCTCACCGCCAAGGCCCTTGCAGAGGACCTGGTAACCTGGGACTCCTTGGCTGTACCGGAGCCGGCAGCGCTGAAAAACCCATCAGAGACGCCTGTGCATGGCTCTGTTGCAGCGGATGCTGCGGACCCCTTCAAGGTGGGGCTGACCCGGGGAGAACTGGATATTCTGGAGGATGCCCTGGTCATGGGTATCCGGGAGTATATGCATAAGTGCGGCTTTACCAAGGCCCACCTGGGACTTTCCGGAGGCATTGATTCGGCTCTGGTGGCGTATTTAGGGATGAAGGCCGTGGGAAAGGATAATATCGTCTGTTTCAGCATGCCCTCTCGGTTTTCCTCTCAGGGTTCCAAGGATGACGCGGCAGAGCTTGCGGATAATCTCGGCTGCCGGTATGTTACCCTGCCCATTGAGCCGGTATATACCAGCTTCCTGGCAACCCTGGATGCGGTCTTTGAGCAGCGGCCCTTTGATATTGCCGAAGAGAACCTCCAGGCCCGGATCCGGGGCACCCTGCTCATGGCCTTTTCCAACAAATTCAGCTCCATGCTCCTGACCACCGGCAACAAAAGCGAGCTTGCCATGGGGTATTGTACCTTGTACGGCGATATGGATGGAGCCTTGGGACCTATTGGGGACCTTTTTAAGACCGAAGTGTTTGCCCTGTGCCGGCGTATCAACGAAAAGGCCCGTGCTGCTGGTGGCGCTGGGATCATCCCCGAAGCCATCCTCACCAAGCCGCCTTCGGCGGAACTCCGGCCCAATCAAAAGGACCAGGACAGCCTACCCCCCTACGAAGAGCTGGATGAAATCCTAAAGCGGTATCTCTTTGATAATCTATCGGGGGATGAAATCACCAAGCTCGGGTGGGACGGGGAATTAACCGCCCGGATCATCAAAACCGTGGCCAGGGCGGAGTTCAAACGCCGCCAGGCCCCGCCGGTCTTGAAGGTGTCCAAGCGGGCCTTCGGCATGGGCCGGCGTATGCCCATTGCCCGGGAGATTCATGAGCGCTGATTATGACTGTGTTGTAGTGGGCGGGGGACACGCGGGCATTGAGGCCTCCCTTGCGGTTGCCCGGCTTGGGTTCTCAGTGCTGCTCATCACCCAAAACCCCGATCGGATCGGCGCCCTCTCCTGCAATCCCGCGGTGGGGGGGCTTTCCAAGGGGAACCTGGTCCGAGAGGTAGATGCCCTCGGCGGGGAGATGGGAAAGCTCATTGATAAGACCATGATCCAGTACCGGGTCCTCAACCGTTCCCGGGGTCCTGCGGTCCAGGCTCCCCGGGCACAGGCGGACAAGTGGGCGTACCAGGCGGCGGCTCGGTCCGCGGTGGAAGGGCAGCCAAGGCTTTCGGTGTTCATGGATACCGTGGTTGATCTCATGGCTTCTGGGGATGGCGGAGATTCCAGTGGGGGTGGCAGCTTTGCCGGAGATTCCGGGAGGAGCAGCCGGGTCCTGGGGGTCCTTACTGGACGGGGACACCGTATATCTGCCCGGCGGGTGATCCTGGCTACCGGTACCTTCATGGAAGGAAAAATCTTCATCGGTGAGTACGATGCCCCCCAGGGGCGGCTGGGGGAAGAGGCTGCCCTGGGGCTGGGGACGAGTCTCAGGGTGCGTGGCTTTCCGGTGGGCCGGCTCAAGACCGGCACACCCGCCCGGATCGCCGGGGATTCCATAGACTATTCCCGCATGGAAAGGCAGGATGGTGAACCCCCTGCTCCCTTTTCTTTTGACGTGGATCCCCAGGGCGGCCCGGAACCACCGGCCCTCGCAGGGCTATCGGTTCCCTGCTGGATCACCTATACCACCTCCACAACCCACGAAATCATCCGGGCCAACATCCACCGTTCCCCCCTCTACGGCGGGAAAATCCGTGGCATTGGTCCCCGGTACTGTCCATCTATCGAGGATAAGGTGGTCCGCTTTCCTGAGCGGGACCAGCACCACCTTTTCATCGAACCTGAGGGGCTTGCCACCAACGAAATGTACCTCAATGGAGCCTCCAGTTCCCTCCCCGAGGATGTGCAGCGGGACTTCATCCATAGTATACCGGGGTTGGAGGAAGCCCGGATCGTCAGACCCGCCTACGCGGTGGAGTACGATTACCTGGACCCCCTGGACCTCTACCCTACCCTGGAATCCAAACGCCTTGCCGGACTTTTCATGGCAGGTCAGACCAACGGCAGTTCCGGGTACGAGGAGGCGGCGGCCCAGGGCATCATGGCGGGGATCAACGCGGCAATGCAGTTGCGGGGGGATCCGCCCCTGGTCCTGGGCCGGACCGAGGCGTACATCGGGGTGCTGGTGGACGACCTCACCACCCTGGGAACCAAGGAGCCGTACCGGATGTTCACGAGCCGGGCGGAGCACCGCCTGGTGCTGCGCCACGATACGGCAGACACCCGGCTCAGTCCCAAGGGCCGAGCGCTGGGTCTTGTGGGGGAGGAGCGGTGGGAACGGTTTCAGAAGAAGACCCGCGCCCTGGATGCAATTATCGACCTTTTGCGCAGCCGGAACGTTCCGGGGCCGGCAGAACAGGAACGTACCAACGCGGCAATGGCCCTTCGACCCCACGCGGGGGATACCCTGGAACGGACCTTGACGGATTCCGCGGTACAGGCCGAGGATATTTTCCCCTATTCCCCGGAATTACAGGAGTATCCCCGGGAATGGTTCGGGCGGGCCATCCTGGATGTGAAATATGCGGGGTATATCGAAAAGGAAAAACGGGCCGCGGCCCGGACCGCCAAGATGGATGCGGTCAAGCTGCCCGTCTTGGACTATGCCGCCATTCCCGGTCTTTCTGCGGAAGCGAAGGAAAAGCTCCGGGTGGTCCGGCCCCTCACCCTAGGACAGGCTGCCCGAATACCAGGGGTACGCCAGGGGGACATCGCCCTCCTTATGGTGCTGGTAAAGCAGTGAGGCGGGGAAATGGGGTAAGTGCCTGCTCCATACTTTCTGCCCTTGTAGAACATGGCCCTGAGGACTATAATAAATAACCATGTTAGATAAACTTACTCAGAAAGTGTCCGACGCGCTTCGGGTCATCTCCGGCAAGGCGACGATTACAGAAAAAAACATTGACGACGCAGTGGATATCATCAAGATGGCCCTTTTAGATGCCGATGTAAACCTCCGGGTGGTCCGCCGTTTTGTCAATGCAACGATAGAAGAGGCTAAGGGGGAAAAAGTCCTCCGTTCGGTGGATCCTGGGCAGCAATTCATCAAGATAGTCCATGATAAGCTGGTGTCCTTCTTGGGGGATACCAAACAGGACCTCCACTTAAAGGGGCCTGATACTATTTCGGTGATCCTTATGCTGGGGCTGCAGGGTTCAGGAAAGACTACCAGTTCCGCGAAGCTGGCCCTGCGGCTTAAAAAGGAGGGGCGGAAACCCCTGCTCTTGGCCTGCGACCTGGTACGCCCCGCGGCCATGGAGCAGCTCGCGGTCTTAGGCCGTCAGGTATCGGTGCCGGTCTACAAAGAAGATGGCGCCCAGGATAGTGTCAAAGTGTACCGGGAAGCCCTCAACTGGGCCCGCAAGAACCTGATCGACACCATGATCATTGATACCACTGGCCGGCTCCAGATAGACGAACCCATGATGGCGGAACTTTCCCGGCTCAACCATGCCGCGACTCCCGATGAACTCCTCCTGGTGGCGGACTCCATGACCGGCCAGTCCGCAGTGGACATTGCCAAAACCTTTGACGAAAAAATCGGCCTTACCGGGGTTATTTTAACGAAATTCGACTCCGATACCCGGGGCGGGGCGGCGCTGTCCCTCAAGACCATCACCGGTAAGTCCCTCAAGTTCGTGGGTACTGGGGAAAAACCAGAGGACTTTGAACCCTTCTACCCGGACCGTATCGCGGGCCGTATCCTGGGCATGGGGGATGTGGTAAGCCTCGTGGAAAAGGCCCAGGAGGTCATCGATAAAAAAGAAGCGGAAGTTCTGCAAAAAAAGATGGAGAAGGAGACCTTTACCCTGGAGGACTGGCTTAATCAGCTTCGGTCCGTAAAAAAGATGGGTTCCCTCCAGTCCATGCTGGATATGATCCCCGGCATTGCCGGATCGATCCGTGAAGAGGATATCGATAAGGCGGACCTTAAAACCCAAGAGGCCATTCTCTCCTCCATGACCCGGAAGGAGCGGGCGAACCATCTCATCATAGGCCCTGCCCGTCGTTCCCGCATAGCCCGGGGTTCCGGTACCTCGGTAGCCGAAGTGGCCCGGCTCCTCAAGAAGTTTGAGAAGATGCGGACCATGATGAAGAAGATGTCCAAGATGAATCGGAACCCCGCCGCAGCGCAAGCCATGATGGCGCGGCTCCAAGGAGGCTTCCGCTAAGAAGGAGCAACCCGATGAATACAGTAGAACTAATCAATAGTATTATGAGTCCCATCCTCTACCAGCGGACGGATGTTTTAGCGGCCCTTTCAGAAGGCATCAGCGTCGGTATTTCCGTGTTCTGCCTCCTGGGTATTGCTATGGTGGCTGAACGGGTGGTGCGTTTCACCTTTTCCAAGATCATCCCCATCATCGTAAAACAAAGCAAGACTACCTGGGATGATCAATTGCTTGAAAGCGGTGTTTTCAGGCGTTTGGCCCGTATCATCTCGCCGGTGTTACTGTATGTGCTGTTCCCGGTTTTTGTACCGTTCAAGGGTGTTGTTCCTGAAGGTATAGCCCGCTGTCTCCTCGGGTACCTCGCGGTTATGGCGGCCCATACGATTGCGGCGATGCTCGATGGATTAAATCTGATATATCAAAGCGCCAATGATGAAACCGCCAAGAAGCGGCCTATTAAGGGCTATCTCCAGATGATAAAGGTTGTGGTTTACGTCATTGGTATCATTCTTGCCATCACCGTCCTGGCGAATGTATCTCCCCTCGGTATCCTCGGAGGACTCGGCGCCATGAGTGCGGTGCTGATGCTGATTTTCAAGGACCCCCTCATGGGCTTTGTGGCCAGTATACAGCTTTCCGCCAATGATATGGTACGCATCGGGGACTGGATCGAAATGCCAAAATATGGCGCGGACGGGAGCGTTATCGATATTACCCTGCAATCGGTTATGGTTCAGAATTGGGACAATACGATTACCACCATTCCCATTTATGCGCTGGTTTCAGATAGTTTTAAAAACTACCGCAGCATGTTTACTTCCGGAGGACGCCGGATAAAACGGGCGATTTTTATTGATCTGCGCTCTATTCGGCTGCTTTCTCAGGATGAAGTTAACCGCCTGTCAAAGCTTAGGGTACTCGCTGAATATATCGGTACGAAACTTGATGAAATGGCGGCGTATAATGAGAGCACCGATATTCCTGAAACCATGAGCATTGTGAACGGTCATTTCGCCTCGGGTTTCATTAATGTAAGCCTGTACCTCGCCTATGTGAAAGCCTATCTTGCGGAACATCCCCAGGCTTCAACGGCACTGATCCACATGGCCCGGTATCTTGCCCCTGAAACCCAGGGGCTACCCCTCGAAATCTACTGTTTCTGTACCAATACCCAGTGGATCTATTACGAGCAAATACAGGCGGATATCATCGAACATCTCCTGACGGTACTGCCCGAATTCGGCTTGCGGCCCTTCCAACAGCCCACCGGCTGGGATATTGCGGCCCTTGGGGGTACATAACTTACAACTCACTCCTCCGGGTAACTATCCGGGAGATGAGGCCGTAGGTGACCGCTTCTTCGGCGTTCATCCAGTAGTCCCGGTCCGTATCCTCCTCAACCTGCGGGTAGGGGATGCCGGTTTCCTCGGCAATGAGGCGGTTTATTTTTTCCCGCAGTTTATCCAGCTCCCGTGCATGGATTTCAATGTCCGTGGCCACCCCCCGAATACCTGAAAGGGGCTGATGGATGAGGTAATGACTGTTTGGCAGCCCCACCCGCCGTTCCCGGGGACTGGCAAGCTGAATAATTGCCGCCGCACTGGCAACAAGCCCCATGCCGATGGTCCATACCGGGGGCTTGACAAAACGGATCATATCAAAAATCGCGTACCCCGCATCGGCGTCCCCCCCAGGGGAATCAATAAAAATACGGATAGGCTCTTCCCCTATATCCTCCAACAGGAGCAACTGGCGGATAGTCCGTTCGGCAAGGTCTTTTTTTATTTCCCCGGAAAGCAAGATGGTCCGGGTTTTAAGCATCTTGTTCAGAAGCGGATCAGAGCCTTGTTTGGCTTCCGCTTCTTCCGATTCCTCTTCCGCTTCTTCATGGTTTCGTATATATGCATACCTATTCATTACTGTTCCTCCAAAAAATGATATATATCATAAGAAACTTACCGGTTTAGGGCAACCTCGGTATAGAGCGCCTCTGCAATAAAAGGCCATCTATACTAATCCCAGGGTCTTCACCGTATTGATACTGACTAAGACTTCTTCCCAGGAAAAGACTTCCAGGTTGATGACCCCGGTAAACGCTTTAAGCGCCGGAACCAGTTCCCGCAGCCAGGCATCCCCGGGGTGTACGGACCGGTGGTCCGGGAGTCGTCCGTCTTTCACGGCTTGTTCCCGGTCAATGCCGTGGAGGTGTATTTCCCTGATACGATTCCCATAGTGGGTAAAAAAGGCCGCAGGACTTTTTCCCTCAAGCAAGAGGTGCCCCGTATCCATACAAAGTCCCGTTTCATCAGGCAGATAGGGGAGAAGCGCCTCAAACCATGCAGACCGGGTATTCTCCACGAGGAAGCGGCCCGGTTCCCTGCCCTTCCCCTGGGGCTGTTCTGTGCTGCTGCTCTGCGCGTATTTTCCCGCCCAGGTAGCGAGGAGCCTTCCCTGGGTTTTCCCCTGGTCAGGCGAACCTGGGTGGACGATGAGGTGTTTCGCAAAGGGCAGCAGCCGCGCCACCAGCTCCTCGTGTTCTGGTTGTAGGTTATCCGGGAGGTGAGCGGTAAGGGTAAAACGGCGCTCATATTCCCGGATTCCGGTCCATTCCGTATCCAGCAGTGTTTTTACATCCCTATCATACATAAAAAAAAGCAACTCCACCCCGTTGATTGCCGGTTGGTCTTCCAGAAACTTCAGATTTTCAAGGTAGCTTCCGGGAATAACCCAGGAAGGAACTACGAGGTACACCTATTTTACCCTGAGGGGGATACCGGAAATCATGAACTCCACCGTATCTGCGGCGCCGGCAATTTTCCGGTTTGCCTCGGCCAGCAGTATATTATAACGGCGGGAAGCTGCATCAAAGGGAATATTTCCCAGCCCCGTTTCATTGGTAACCACAATGCAGTTCCGGGGCATGCTCTTGATAAAAGCATCCAGAATTCGGGGGAACTCAGCTTCCCGTTGATAGTACATGAGGTTGTTGATCCACATGGGAATACAGTCCACCACCGCGTTTTGTCCTGCCTGGGCAATGGCCCTGTCCAGTTCCACCGGTTCCTCAAGGGTAATAAACCCTTCAGTTCCGCCCATCCGTGCCCGCTCTTCCCGGTGCCGTGCGATGCGGAGCCGCATTTCTTCATCCAGTACCTCGGCGGTAGCTATAAACGAAACCGGAAAGGTCCATCCTGCTTGAACAAGAGCCAAGGCTCGGCTTGATTTACCCGCCTTTACCCCGCCGGTGATGAGCGTAATCATGATACTCCATGGTGGAGGATTTACCAGGATATGTCAATTGGCCCGCTCTTGACCCTGAATTATTATAGGATTTTTAACTGCTGCCCGGGAGCTTTCAATCCGGGTCCCGGAGGACCTTCCTTTCCCATATCACCCTTCCGGTCCTCAGTACGGTTGATTTGCGTATGCGGGATATCGGGACCATGGCGGCTGAATTATATCTGGCATTAAAGAAAAACCCCGGGATGGAGCATGAAAAAGTGCAGGTAATCCTGTCCTGCTTTTATTCCCGCGCAACTTCTTGACAATACCCCCTTGACAGAATTTTAAAGATTTATTATTATCCTAGTATACTTATAAAACTAATAAGTATTTGATAAGGAGTATATGGCATCTAAAACAAATACTGCCCAATGGGTTTTTGAGACCAAGCAGCTTCACATTGGTCAGGAGGAACCGGATCCGGCAAGTGACGCACGGGCAGTGCCTATCTATCAGACCACATCCTATGTGTTTCACAATTCAGCCCACGCGGCGGCCCGTTTTGGCCTTACCGATCCGGGCAACATCTACAACCGGCTTACCAATTCCACCCAGGATGTACTAGAAAAGCGCATTGCCGCCCTGGAAGGGGGTGTCGCAGCCCTGGCGCTTGCTTCCGGCGCGGCAGCGGTTACCTACAGCTTCCTCAACCTTGCCCAGGCAGGGGATCATATCGTTTCGGCCAAGACCATTTACGGCGGTACCTATAACCTCCTGGCCCACGCCAACAAGATTCCCCTGGTGGTAGACGCCACCTTCACCACCCCGTATCTGCTCCGCCCCATCGAATACGGTGCGGATATTGTCATTCATTCGGCGGCAAAATTTCTAGGCGGCCATGGTACCACCCTGGGGGGCATCATCGTGGACAGCGGGAAATTCAATTGGGAAGCCAGCGGTAAGTTCCCCGCCATCACCGAGCCAAGCCCCAGTTATCACGGCATCTCCTTTGTCAAGGCGGCGGGTCCTGCGGCCTTTATCGTGCGGGTCCGGGCCATCCTGCTCCGGGATACCGGGGCGGCAATCTCCCCCTTCAACGCCTTCCTCCTGCTCCAGGGGGTGGAAACCCTCTCCCCCCGGGTGGAACGGCATGTGGAAAACACGCTCAAGGTTATCGAGTACCTCAAAAAACAACCCAAGGTTGAAACGATACATCATCCTTCTTTGCCGGATGATCCCAGCAATGCCCTCTATAAAAAGTATTTCCCCCAGGGCGCGGGTTCCATCTTTACCTTTGAAATCAAAGGCGGCGCCAAGGAAGCCCAGGCATTCATTGACAACCTGCAAATCTTCTCCCTCCTTGCCAATGTGGCGGACGTGAAGTCCCTGGTGATCCACCCCGCCAGCACCACCCATTCCCAACTCAGCGAGACGGAGCTGCTCGAACAGGGTATTAAGCCCAACACGGTACGGCTCTCCATCGGCACTGAAAACATCAAGGATATTATCGCGGACCTTGATCAAGCCTTCGATAAATAAGTTGCCATAGAAAAGCGACCTTTCCTCCTCCTGGGCGGTAGAAAAGTTTTTTCTATCGCCCTTTTTTTGAAGTACCGGCTGCTGACGCATCGCTGACAGACTGCTAGAGCTGCCTTTCCGGGTGGACCATCACGGCGATAAAACAAGATTTTTATGCGACCATGTATCTGTCGAATATAGCGTCGGCGTTCTATTGGGAAGCGCAGGAAAAAGTGATAGCAGAGCGGAAGGATAAAGACCCGGATTCAATCACGAAGTGCAACGCTTGTATAATTGGCAAAAACCTCAGTAGGCATTTTGAAACCCAAACACTTCATCGGTGTCGCATTAATCTTACTCACTACGATATCAATTTCTTTTTGATGAGTCAAGGCCCAATCAAACTTTTTGGGAAAATATCTTCTCAAAATACCATTCCGATTCTCTATGCTTCCCTGCTCCCAACGGTGGTACGGCTCGCAAAAATATGATTGCATCCCGAGTTCCGCGGCAATACCTTCATGCAGCGCATTTTCTGTTCCGTTGTCAAGCGTTATCGTTTTCCGTAATGAAGGCGGAAAAGAACCGAGCGCCTGTATCGCCGCCTGCCGCATGGACTCCGCCGATTTGTCCGGTATGCATATCACGATGAACGTGCGCGTTTTTCGCTCCACAAATACCGCCACCGCGATTTTGCTTTGACGGGAAACGACCGTGTCCGCTTCCCAATGACCGATTTCCTCCCGCGTTTCAACGGATGCGGGACGTTCGGCTAGAGGCGTCCTCTTGGGTATCTTACCTACCCGTCTTTGCTTGCAGGAACGCCGTTTATGCCGTTGCTTGCACCCCTGGGGCAGATATTGAATGAGGTCGCGGCGTCATATCCACAGATCGTTTCATAGTTAGTTTTCACTCCGGGATGCTCCAGGGGGAGCCTTCCGGCTATCGCCTCCGGTGTCCAGCCGTTTTTGAGACCTTGCTCAACAAAATCGCGGATAAACGGATCGGCAAGCCGTTCCCGCCTATGGCTGTTTCGTTTCCGTGCGTCCGCTCGCTTGTGCGCCCGGTTTCCGCGATACTTCACCTCGTTCACCGGCGCGTTATTTTGCTTGAGTTCGCGGCTCACGGTGGACTTGTCCACACCCAGTTCCCGGGCGATTTGTGACAGACTTTTACCCTGTTCAAGCCCGATAGCTATCGCTTCCCGCTGTGCCTGGTTCAACTGGTGGTAGACTTTTTTTGCCTTTGAGGTATCATGTTCCATAACGGTATTACTCCTTTTCGATGAGTTTTTAGATTACACCATCTTAAAGGGTTATTTTTGTTTACCCCTTGACAGACCCGGCTAACCGGTCCCTTTCAAGGGAGCGTTGCACTTCGTGATTGAATCCGGGTATATCATGTCCACTCTGTTATTTCCTTTTTTGATATTTCCCACCTGTTGCTGTATACTATCGTTTTAGTATTACAATACTTGCCAAACGGTATCGGTTTCCCCAAAAATTCCAATATCTCTTCAAATTTCTTTACCTTGTATAAGTCTATATAATCCCCTTCGCTTGTTTTTAAGTTTTTTCCAAAATACTCATTGAAATAATTGATCCATGGAGGCAATGAACAAGCGTATATCTTCTCTTCTTGTAATACGGTACACTGCTTCGCCCTGAAGCAATAAGCGTGGCTTTCTTTAATATTTTGGCCACCATTTATATCAAGTAGCCATTTATACATCCATCTCGGCTTTTTCCCGTATTCTATTTTTACCCCGTATTCTTTTGCTATGGATTTTATTTTCACGTAATTTAATTTAATTGGATAATGGCTGATTGCCACGCTAACACCACACGCTTTGCACTGCACCCAAAACGCCCTCGGCATCTGGAGTAATAAAAGACCGTTTGTTACAAGGTCTATT
>JAITNP010000175.1 GCA_031290455.1 Treponema sp.
CCCCCCCCCCCCCCCCCCCCCCCCCCCCCCCCCCAAGTAAATTCTTATAATACATCATAGAATGCACCTCTTGCATCAGCAAACCCATCTCCTTCAGGAATCAATATTAAATATCACTATACACCATAATGAAAAAGAATGCAAGCGGTTTTTGCACCAGATGCAGGGCAAACGCATTAAAATTTTCTGAAAAACAAGGTATAGTTGGCATGATTTTCATTTTAGGGAGGGAAATCATGGGAACATATCAGGTAGCGCCATTAGCGGAATACTTCAAAGACATAGAATATCCGCGAATAGACTGTAAAAAAACGGTATCCGCTGGATGAACTGATAGTAACAACGTTCCTGCCCTCTTTGTCATGCTCTCCTCGCGCATACTTTGTCGATCACCTCCCTTTTTTCAATGCGGCACTGTTCCAGTGCTTTGAGTCGCTTTTCTTCCACTTTTACGTGGAGATTCTTTTCCTGAGTGGGGATCACCAGTCCTTTAGGGCCGTTCTTTGCCCGGCGCAGGAATTTAACCGGGGTATAGAACAGGTCCCCCTCACCGTGGTTGCGGCCCTTTGAATAGAAGAGCGCCAGGTTCCCCGCGTCCAGGAGTATGTCCAGGGGAACGGTTTTGCCGGACCGTTGCTTAATAAACACGTATGAACCGGGATAGTCCCGGGCATGGAGCCAAAGGTCGTTTCCTTTTACATGTTTTCGCAGGAGTTCATCGTTTTCCGCCGCGTCCCTCCCGACGATGATGAGCCAATCCTTAGAGCGGAAGGAAAGCCCCGGACGTTTCTTGTCCAGCTTGCTTTGGGGCGGCGGTTTTGTGCCTCCGGTTTTAAGGAGCTTGTGCAGGCTGAGGGGATTGGTTTCGGTCAGGAGGTTCGCCAGGGTCAATTCCAGCTTTTTCATCCCCTCCTCGCCAGACTCAATTTCCGCCTGGATCTCCGCACGGCCGTTTTTTGCTTTCCGGTATTGCTCATAGTACTGTTCCGCCTGGGCAGCGGGAGTTTTCTTGGGGTCCAGCTTAATCCGTAGGGTCCCCGAAGCTTCGGCGTAGAAATTGTCCGCCTCAAGCCATTCGTCCCCGGACTTGATGGAGGCCATATTAGCCAGGATGATGTCTCCGTATTCCTTGAGCCTGTCCGCCGCCGCATAATCCGCTTCCTTGGCTTTAAGCCGTTCCAGAGAAGCCTTCAAGCGCCCCATGCGACCCTCAAAGATCCGCCGGGCCTGTTCCCGCAAATTTTCCAGAGAAAGGGCGCCCCCCTGTTCAGCATACCAGGCGTCAATCTGTGCATTAAAGGAACCGGGGCCAGGAAGTTCCCGGACCTCATATTCCCGAACCCGCTCACGAGCCTTTTCCGGGACGGTAGGCCCTAGAGCCGTTTCCGGCGCATAATGCCCGCCGCTTATCTCCCCCCGTTTGGGAAGGCGCCGCATGGCGTCCAGGACCGTGCCTTCCTCATCGGTAACCACCACATTGGCCGCATTGGACCAGAGGCGGATGTACAGCCTGAACCGGTGCACTCCCAGGCGGACAATGATACGGAGGATGCGGTTATCCCCTAACTGGTCAGCCGTTTCTATCCAGCCGTTGACGATCCGGGAATTGAGGAATTCCGCGAACCGCAGGGGCGTATCATTTTTAGGAATTCCCTTAAAAGTTTCGTGGATCCGGCATGCGCCAGGGGTCAGGGCAATGAGCAGATTTTTGCTTACCCCTTTCCCGTGAATTTTGAGAGAGAGCACATCATAGGTGGTTTGCACGGCCTTCTGTATCTGAAAGCCGGGCAAATCCAGCTCGGATAGGATCAGATTGATTTCTTTCCAATTAAGGGACATGGAGTCCTCCCGGTTACATCATAGCCTATTGTGTACTGATTGACAAACAGCGCGGCGGAAAATATAGTGAGTTGGAAGCATTATTGAGTATATACCGGTGGAGCTTGTTCCCATGAAGTACCTGCGTTTTGTGTTGCTGTTTCTTGTGGCAATGTTAGGATGTACCGGCGGTGGAAACAAGCGTGTCCCCAGGGAAGACCCTTCCCCCGGTGCGGTTATCCCAGGGGCTGCCGAAGACGAGGCCATGGTTGAAGATCCCCGTTTTACGGAATACCGGGAACAGGCCGCCCGCATTGCCACGGCCATGGATGACCGCCTCCTTGCGGGCCAGGTACTTATGACCGGCATTGATGGGAACGCTTCGTTAAGCGGAACCATGAAGGCCCTGTTGCAGGAGAGTCCCCCCGGGGGGATCATGCTTTTTAAGTATAACCTTGACGCTGAAAAAGACCGGGTTCGTTCCTTTTTGGAAGCCTGTTCTGTCCTGATCGCGGAGGCGGTCGCTGTTTCCGGTGAAACCGGCGAGGTTCCCGGAATCGTCCCCTTTATCGCGGTGGATCACGAGGGGGGACAGGTTCACCGTTTCGGTCCTGATGTGGGCAGGCTTCCCCCGGCCGCTTCGTTCTGGGATATTGCTCAAACCGCGGGAAGGGACCAGGCCCTCAAGGCGGTTGAAGATGAGGCGTACCGATCGGGACGGGAAATCCGGGACCTGGGGATCACCCTGAATCTTGCCCCGGTGGTGGAAATTGTAGATTTGGAGAACCGCCTGTTTCTGGAAACCCGTTCCTACGGGCCAGACCCGGACTTTGTCGAAGCCGCTGCAGCGGCGTTTATCCGGGGCATGGAAGCGGCAGGTATCGCCTGCGTGGTGAAGCATTTCCCCGGAAATACCGGGGCAGACCCTCATAGCGGGAGGACGGTATTGACCGCGGACCGGGAGACCCTGTACAAGATGGCACTGCCCTTTGCCGGCTTGATCCGCTATATGCATCCCCCGGTGATAATGGTCTCCCACATCGTCGTGCCCGCGTGGGATGCTGAACGGAACGCCAGCCTTTCTCCCCGGATAATCCGGGATTGGCTCCGCGGGGACCTGGGATTTACCGGCATTGTTTTGGCGGATGATTTCTCCATGAGCGCCGTGGCGGTTTCTGGCTTAAGCCTCGAAGCCGCAGCGGTGGAGGCTCTCAATGCGGGGGTTGATATGGTGATGACCTGGCCTCGGAACCTTCCCGTCGTCCACGGCGCAATTCTCGCCGCAGTTCACCAAGGCCGCCTCCCCCGGGAACGGCTCCGGGAGGCGGTGGAACGGATACTGTTTGAGAAAATCCGGTACGGGTTAACGGTGGAGTGAGGAAAGAGCAGTTTTGTGATAACAGGGTGGGGTTATGGCTGATATGATGAAGATCGAAGATGCACGGGTTATCTATTTGAGTGAACCGTGTCTGGTAATCAATAAACTACCGGGAGAAGCGGTTGAGGGGGCGGGAGCGGGGATGGTGAACCTGCCTGTGGTATTGGCGGAACAATTTGGCGGAGTACAAGCGGGCGGTGGTTTGTTCTTTCCAACGGCGATACACCGGCTGGATGTCCCTGTTTCGGGATGCGTCCTCTTTGCCCGTACTTCCAAGGCACGCTCCGTTTTGAATACCGCCTTTGCCGAAGGCAGGGTTGAAAAGCACTATTGGGCGATCATAGAAATGCCGCCTCCCGCCTTCACCCTGCCTGAGACCGGGGAACTGGTTCATTGGCTCATAACCGATACAAAACGGAACAAAACCATAGCATATACCGAAGATCCCCCCCATCGTCATCTGAAAAAGGCGGTTCTCCGTTACCGGATAAGAGGACGGGGCATCCGCTACCTGTTCCTGGAAATAGAACTCCTCACCGGAGGGCATCACCAAATCCGCGCCCAGTTGGCTCGCCTTGGGCTTCATATAAAGGGGGACCTGAAATACGGGGCCCGCCGGGGGGAAAAGAACGGCGGCATACGGCTGCACGCCTATTCCCTCGCCTTTCCAAACCCCGCCATTGCTACAAGGCCTTCCACCCCAGGGGACCGTGTACAGGTTACCGCCTTGCCCCCTGTCCGGGATGCGCTCTGGGAAGCCTTTGCAGATATGGATCAATCGTCCGCTATGAACTAACCCCCGAGGTGGTGAGTCCGTAGAGTTTCGTGTATTTTGCCTCAATATATTCCAGGAAAGGAGTTACCGATAGTTTCTTTCCGGTAATGTTCATAAGTAATTCCGCCGGGTCCAGGCGGCATCCCCAGCAATACACCCGTTCCCGAAGCCAGGTGTGCAGGGCCTTGAAATTCTTACGGGCAAGCGCGGTTTCGACATCCCCAAGGTCTTCCCGTATTTTCTGCCACAGCTGAAGACCGTAGAGGTTTCCCAGGGCATAACTGGGAAAATACCCGAAGGATCCCATGGACCAATGCACATCTTGTAAAACCCCCTGGGCGTCATTTTCAGGTTCAAGGCCCAGGAATTCCTGCATGAGGCTCCGCCATGCCGAAGGGAGGTCTTCAGCCTTCAATTCCCCGGAAAAAAGCCGCTGCTCCAGTTCAAAACGGAGGATAATATGCAGGCTATAGCTCACCTCATCAGCGTCAACCCGGATGAGTGAGGGCTTCACCTGATTAACCGCCCGGTAAAAACTATCCGTATCAATGCGGCCTAAGTATTCCGGGAAATGGGTTTGGAGCATGGGGAACACTCCCTCCCAGAAGGGGCGGCCACGGCCTATCACATTCTCCCAAAACCGGGACTGGGATTCGTGGACCGACATGGAGGCCCCTTCGGCCAGGCAGGTTCCCCGTATTGTGGGGGGAAAGCCCATCTCGTAGAAAGCGTGCCCTGATTCATGGATGACCGAGAAGATACTGGAAAGGAGATTATCCTTAAAATACCGGGTGGTGATCCGGATATCATCGGAACCAAGGGAGGTGGTGAAGGGGTGGGCGCTTATATCCAGCCTTCCCCGGCTCAAATCAAAGCCCAGCAGGTCCATGAGTTCATGATTAAACCGCGCCTGCTCATCACTATCGTAGGGCCCCTTCAGAAATGAAACATCCGGCTCAGGACCACGGGCGATTTTTTTCAATAACGATACCAGCCGATCCCGGAGCGGTTCAAAGACCGTGCGTATATCCTGGGCGGTCATGCCCGGCTCATAGATATCCAGCAGGCCATCGTACACGCTGCCGGCACTCCCGCCTTCCCCGAACCCCCAGTATTCGACCCGCCGCCGGGCAAAATCAATCATGGTGATAAGGTGGGGCAGAAAAGCGGCAAAATCGTTATGGCGCCGGGCTTCAACCCAGGCAGCCTGGGAAAGCCCCTCCGCACGGGCAGCGCCGGCAACGAAATCCGCCGGAAGCCTTACCGCCCGGTCGTAATTACGGCGCATAACCTTGAGGAAATCCCCTTCGATGCGGGGCAGCTTTTCGTCGCCCCGGAGATTTTGAGGGGTTGATCCCAGTTGTTCAAGGAGCCGCCCGGTTTCGGCGCCGGTGAGCCGGTCATGAGCCACCCCCTGGAGCAGGGCACGCTGTTCTGCCCGTTCCGCAACCCCCTGTGCGGGAAGATAGGTCTCTTCGTCCCATTGCAGCACCGCCGCTGCTTTTTCCAGATACCGGTATTCCCGGTCAATTGTATGCAGTTGTTCAAGGACTGTTTCGTATCCCAATGTATACCACCTCAAGGATTTCTGAGGGGTATACTACCAGAAACGTCGCGCTAAAGTCTAGTCTTTAGTAGACCGATCAACCACACGAAGCCTTTGCAGGTCTGGTATTATATTCAGAAATTTTTTATCCAGTGTCCATATTTTTGATTGACTTTTCATTCCATGCATCAATATTATTGAATCTATTAACCCTACTCCTTTATCCAATAGTTTATTTCTATTCGAATATACTCCCGCCTCAATTATTATTTCTGTTGTGTCTATTTTGGGTACATAATTCCAATATTGCAATATAATATTTTGTTCTTCATCGGTTTTAATACCTGGTAATAATTCTCCAAAAACACACTCAACGGCTAGAATTTCTTTTTGTTCCAATAATGATGAGATTATTGAAAAATAAGGCTCATGTTTTTTGAGAAATTCTATCCACATAGATGTATCCAATATAATCATATTTTTCTGTTAATCTGCCTAATTTTTTCTCCATTATTGATATTTATTGGTTTTTTGGATAGCTGTTTATTAAGTTCTTTTATATAATAAATATCTATCCAATCCTTGAGGGCAATAGTTATTGCTTCAGTGATAGTTGAACTATGGGTAAATTCCTTTACATTATTTACCAATGTATCTTCAATAATAGCGGTTACTTTCATACAATAAAATATACGATACTATATCGTATTTATCAACCAGTTTTTTTATAAGCGCGAGCAAAACCACCAGCGCGGCAATTAGGTTTATTTTTAAATCTAAATTGTATTTATTGTAATAAAGCCATATTATGAGTACAAATAATATCATCTTGAACCATACGTTGCCGCTCTGAATTTTTCTTTGTTGTTTATATAATAAGAAAATAAAATGCCGGCTAAAAAGCAGATAAATGTACTTGAATACGCCGACCTGTCTCCCGCCTTATATGCAAATACCACCAGACCCAACGACAAAAAAGACAAGGGGATAAATATCTTTTTCCGGTTTATATATTGGGACACAAACAATACAACCCCCCTTATCCATTACTAAAGAGGGGTTTCCCCTGAATATAGCATGTCGCCTGTTTTAATGTTGTTTTGAACGTCGAAACGTCTTTTAAACTTCCCGAGTAAACAGTCTGAAATACAGGCAGTCCTGATTGCTCTCCCATCAACATGCATACATTTAAATGGGACCACGATGAGATTGATGTAATGTCCAACGCCAGATACTCCCGCTCGCCGCGGTATTTTATCCAGTCAGTATAAAATTTACTCCGGTCTTCTTCGGTAATAGTATGCAGTAATTCACTAATTCGTTGCGAAGACATATCACCTACTGGCGGTGTTTCTGTTGTTTGCATCCAGCGCTGACAATACATCAGAGGATTTTTGCTCGCAGTTAGATATGACGCAAGCATCCAGATTTTATCGCTATTTTTTTCCCCATGGAATCTTTTAGTGTATCTTTTAAACCTATTGAATCCGCTATGTGTTCAAGAAAATAATAATTCCCGAAATCCTTTATCGTCGAATTCTTAATATCATTCACCGTAAAAATACCGTCGCTATGTTTCTTGGGGTTGGTTACAGGCGTACCGGAATCCGACATCCTTGCTATATATTCAGGCTTATAGACGGCTTCACCGGTAACGTGATCGATTTTCCCGATCACAATCCGGGTAGCGCGGGGTTCCCCAGCCTCATTACGATACGATGTTGATTCATACAGATAAGTATGTTTTCCTACTCTTTGCTTTATTACATATGACATATTGCTCTCCTACTCTTGTAATTATAATATATTATAACTACATTCATGAAATTTGTCAAGTGCTAATTATCAATTCCTGTGAAATCGCGCAAATTCAGGCGTTCGGCCGTGTTTTTAATATGTTTTCGCGGATTTTACCGTGCAAGTGTGATTGTAGGTATAATCTGAGGGTGGGAATCTAGG
>JAITNP010000179.1 GCA_031290455.1 Treponema sp.
CCGGGTTCCCCGCGACGGTCCCCTGACTGCCAACGCCGGATGGCTGCCCCGCGCCGCTGGCGAATACCAGGGACGACAGGGTCAGTAATACGACCAAAACCGATATAAATCTTTTCATAATACCTCCGTACAATTGTTAATGGGGATCTCCACTCATCAATACCGATGAGTAGCCTTAAATTCTTAATATACAATAGGAAACGAAAAAAACAAGCGGTGTTTCCTTAAACGTGACTATTATCCTTCCTCGGTAAAAATATCGTAAGGATCATCCCCCAGGCGGCGATGCTGGATGGCTTCCAAAACATGGACCGGTAGGATAGCGTCTTTTCCCTCAAGGTCGGCAATGGTTCGGGCCACCCGCAATACCCCATGAAAAGCTCTGCCTGAAAGCCTCAGTTTCTCCGCTGCCTGGTGGAAAGCCCGTTCCGCTTCACCGGTCAAGACGCAGTACGCGTCGATCATGCCGGGGGACATCCGAGCGTTGCGGCGTACTCCGGTTCCCTTGAACCGCTCCCGCGCTATTTCCACCACCCGGCGAACCCGCTCCGCTACCCGGGAACTTGCCTCTTCCCGGGACTGGCCCATCTGCTCAATCCCCGGAGCGGTTACCGGGACCCGAATCTCAACCCGGTCCAGGAGGGCGGCGCCGAATTTGCGCCAATACCGGTGTACCTCCTCTGGTGAACAGAAGCAGTTTAATCCGGCTGGTTCCCCAGACCGTATGCCGAGCCGTCCGCAAGGGCAGGTATTGGCCGCCAAGAGAAGCTGGAAATCCGCCGGAAGCCGTACCGGACCTTCGGCTCTGGCAATGGTTATCACCCTATCCTCTAGGGGTTCCCGGAGGGATTGGAGCACATTAACCCGGAACTCCGGGGCCTCATCCAAAAAAAGCACCCCAAAATGGGCCAGGCTGATCTCCCCAGGCCGCACGGCCTTGCCACCCCCAAGGATTCCCTCGGCGCTGGCCGAGTGGTGGGGAGAACGGAAGGGAGGCTGGGTGATGAGACAGGTTTCACTGGTCTGACGTTCCGCTTTTATGTGACCCGCGAGGCTGTGCAGCCGGGTTACCTCAACCGCTTCCCAGGGGGTAAGGAGGGGCATGATCGAGGGCACACGCCGGGCAAGCATGGTTTTCCCTGCCCCGGGAGAACCGAAGACCAGTAGGTTATGCCCTCCTGCGACAGCAATTTCCAGCGCTCGCTTATATCGCCCTTGCCCCCGGACTTCGGAAAAATCCCCCACAAAGCCGGGCCGTACCGCGGTCTCACCAGTTTTTACGGCCCCTTTTGCCAGCACAGGATGTGATTCTGCGGGAAGAGAACCGGTTTCCGCCCGAACAATAAGGGCATGAACCGCCTCGGATAGAGTGGCGGCGGCAATAAAGTGCCCTTCCGCAAGAATAGCCGCTTCCGGGGCATTTTCCGCAGGGACGATAAAGTCCCGGATTCCCGCCCGAAGCCCTGCGGCAGTAGCGGCCAGCACCCCCCGGACCGGCCGCAGGCGGCCTGAAAGTTCCAGTTCCCCCATCACCATAAGGTTATCCAGAGAAGGGGCCAGCCCCGCCGCAGCCATCACCGATAAGGCAATGGGGAGGTCCAGGGCCGCGCCATCCTTCCGTACCCCTGCGGGCGCCAGGTTAATCAGTATCCGGTCCGCCGGGAAGGTATACCCCGAATTGCGGAAAGCCACCCGTACCCGTTCCCTGGCCTCCCGCACCGCCCCCTCCGCAAGTCCGGTAATATCTATCCCCGGTATACCCCGGCGTATATCCGCCTCAACCCGGATGATAATTCCATCAGCGCCATAGGGCACATAGGCCATCACATACATATTGCATACTCCCTCGGATATATATGGTGTTATCATGGAGATTTGCATTATTCCTTCTTTCTTACCTTGACGAGCATTTTGAGCTTATCCCTAAGTATCCACGCAAAAATAACATGACCTAATACTATTTATTGGGGTATATGATATGATTCCAATCGCCGTGAAAAAAATTTGTTTTTATTTTTATCAGTTCAAGCTCATCATCGCTTGTTTTTTGTCCGGTTTGGTAGATGCCAGAATCTAGTTTCGCCTTTATCTTTAAACCGTTCTTTGTCGTTGTGTTTGCAATAAGATTAATGATAACTTCATGGCTTACCGTGGTTCGCTGTTGCTCCCGTCCAGACAAAAACGAAAGCCTCCTGCACTTGGTTTTTCGTGGCTCTATCACGCGGCTTTTGTACTCGCGGTCTACGCTTCACAAACTTTGTCGCCAAAATCCATGCAAGACTCGCTTCCAGTGATTTGTTAGTTCTTTCTGGATGAGGTGCGCCATTTCTGGCAGCCTCATGAGGTCATTTCGAAAGGTTTCTCCTAATTCCTCCTTTCACGAGCTTTCGTGACGCAATGACGGTTACCGTATAGATACTTCTGGTTCTGTCTGAACAGTCTTGCCGGACAGCTGTTTGTCGGATTGTTGCGTGTTTATTGGATGTGGTATATATGCAATTGCTTTGTCAGCCGTTTACGGTCTTGCGTGTCATATAAACTATAACCTACCTATTAAGTTGAAACCGGATGAACCAATTCTTTGTAAGTTATGGTAGTCGCAGACATACAAGCGTTTAACAGCCGGTCAAAAAGTTTTCCGCCAAAAGTCCGGCGATTCAGGCGAAAACAAAATTCACTTATTTTTTTATTTTTTTTCAAATTTTAATAGATAAAGAGAAGTAGATGTGCTATATTACTATTAAGAGTATGATAGAAATATCTGCATAATTTTTTTATTTAAGGAGAATTAGAATGAAAAAGACAGCCGTTTTTTTGCTTTTGGTAAGTACGGGGTTTTGCTTTGCCCAGGAAAATGGAGGCATAGGGACCGTGCTTAACACGTTCGGGGTCTATTTTGCTGGCTACCTCCCCACTGACCCGCAGGTGTTGAGCCTGCCCTTTGGCGATCCGGTTCAGGCGTTGGATATGATACCGGAGGAGGCATCCTCAAGCCCGGTTATGATCCAGATTGCGGATGGAGGAGACCCGGATTGGCTTGCGCGGCCTCTGCAATACGGAAAAGTCACGTATGAAAAGGACAGTGGGACTGGGCTATCAGCTTGATATTATGATATTGGGCTATCTGCACAAGCGGCGTCGGAACAGCGGGCGCGGGAACGGGCACGACAGAATGTACAGGCTGCCGTTGCCGCAAATATCGCATCAGAATTTAAAGCCCGGACTGATATTACTGAACATTCGGAGTCTCTCGATTCGGATAATGAAGATGTGGCACGGCTTATAGATACGGAAATCACCAATTCCATAAAAACAAAAGTGCCTCGCTATGAAGCCCTTGAGTGGTATGTTAAATCGGGAAATAAAGATGGAAAGACCTGGTATATCGCGTATGTACTTGTGCGCTTCCCCCGAAAAGATATTATCGATATGATTGAAGGAATAGACCCTGAAAAGATCATCGAGGCGGTAATGCTCAAGGGAATACGGGCTGGACAGTTTTCCGAAGCAAAGGCCACCGGTGAAGTAAAATCAGCTCTGGTTGTAGTAATAGAAGGAGCACGGGCCTATGCTCTGGATGGGGTTCGTGATGGAACGGCAGGTCATTGAAGATGCGATACCAAAGCCGGGGTATATTCCTGTTAAACATCCTGTTCGTATTT
>JAITNP010000232.1 GCA_031290455.1 Treponema sp.
CGAGAGAAATTTGCCATCCCTGTTGGTAACAAAGTTGCCACTCATAGTGAACTTTTACCTCGTTTTTGCGAATTTTGCAAGATGCGAAGATGGGCTAAACGGGCTTCCAAATGTAAACCAGAAAAGTAAAAATAGCCTACGAGCAAAGCTGTTTCGCGTGGGGGATGGTTGAGGAGATCCTTTAACAAATCATGTTGATTGGTGATGAATTTTGACATGTGCGTGGCAAAACGTGCGGCCTTATCTCCCTACCTATTGACAGACATACGCCCCGTCCACAAGCAGGTCGCTCCCTGAGGTATAACCGGAACTTTCTGCAGCAAGGTAAATCACCGCTCCCACCAGCTCCTCCGGCTTTCCCATACGGTGATACGGCATGAGGGGCATCCATGCATCCTTGAGTTCCTGAGGGGTGTCCACGCTCATCGGGGTGGCGATATACCCTGGACTCAGGGAATTGACCCGTATACCGTATTGTGCCCATTCTACCGCGAGGGATCGGGTCATGTGGATAACCCCCGCCTTGGAAGCGTTATACGAAGCCTGCCACTGAGGAACATTCACGATGGAACCGGACATGGAAGCCATATTGATGATACTCCCCTTGATTCCTTTTTCTATCATGATTCGTCCCGCCGCCCGGGCCACAATATACTCCCCGGTAAGATTAATATCCAACACCTGCCGCCAATCGGCAACAGCGGCTTTGAGGGTGTCCTCATGAATACAGATGCCGGCATTGTTAAAGAGGATATCAAGGGAACCGGAACGGGTTACGACCTGGGTGAGGGCGACATCCACCGCCCCTTCGTCGGTTACGTCTGCGAGAAGACTATACGCCTTGGCTCCCGCCTGTTCGATAAGCCCTACCGTTTCATCAGCGCCGGTTCGAGAAATAATGGCTACTTCCGCTCCCGCTTTCGCAAGACCGAGTGCCACTACCTGCCCAATACCCCGCCCACCTCCGGTAACCACTGCTATTTTGCCATGCAGACCAAATAGTTCTTCCAGATAACTCATAGTATCTCCCCTGTATTTATCTCGTTGGTTAAAGTGTTTTCATGGTACAGCCTACCACGGTACTTGTCAACAAAAAAATTCTTGTCCTTCAATTCGGAACATACTTTTTTGTAACTTATAAAGGATATAAGTAAAAAAAATACCTAATCGTAGGATAAACATTCATCCTTGAGCCTATGCTCAACATAAAAAACAATACGAGTTTGACCAGTAACCAAATAAGCCTGATACAAGGAAGGATAGACGCGGCAACCTTCAGCGAGGAAAATGTGTGAGAACTAAACTGGTATATTCCGAATTGAAGTACAAATCTGTAACTTTTCTAAATCATTTATTGATAAAATACATAAATGTGTACCAAAAAAGCCGCTTTTTTGTAGATTTTAAAGCAATGCCTCAGCGTACTTTGTGGATCACCACCCGATAACCTTCATCCTTGTGTATAAACTGAGCAGGAGGATGGGGAAGAGCAGAACAGGTTAACTGTTACGGTACATTTGAAAGCGGCTCTTCAGGAAAAACTTTTTCAAAAGCTTTAAGGATTCGAGGGCGTATTGCTTCAATGGTTCCGGTAACGCTGAGTCCCGCGGCGTTTCTATGCCCGCCGCCGCCGAACTCGGCGGCAATCTTCGCGACATCCACCGTATCCCGGGAACGGAGGCCCGCTGTGCAGTTTTGAGGGGTTTCCTGGCGTATGATCACAATCGCTTCAACCCCTGCTATGGATTGCAATAACTGATAGAGACTGTCCGAATCCCGGCCCTCAAGGCCGAACCGCTGGGTGTCTTCATACCCTTCGGTGGTGAGCATAAGCTTCCCCCCAAAATACCCCTGGGTCCGGGAAAGCAAGATTCCCATCAGTATTCGGGAAGAGAGGCTTTTCCCCCCATTGATAGCCTGGAACACCTCCTTGGGATTCGCCCCAGCGCGGATCATCCGGGAAGCATAAGCAAAGGTCTCCGCACCCCCGGCGTCCACATGGCGGAAAAAACCCGTATCGGTACATAAGCCGAAGAACAGGAATTCCGCTTCCTCGGGAGTCGGCTTCAAGCCCAATGCCTCAATAAGCCCCAGGGTCATGAAGGTTACCGAGGGGGCGTTTGGGTCGAGGAATAAGGGGCCTTCGACCCTATCATCAGCGTATTGCCCGGTAGCATGATGATCGATGATTGCACAGGGCAGTCCATCCAGGGCAGGGGCAAGATCTCCGGTTCGATGGGGTGCGGAACAATCCATCACCAAGACCCTGGCGCCTTCCCGTTCTTTTTCACTAAGTGCGGAGATGAAACGATCCTGATAGGGCATAATTTCGGTCCGTTTAAAAGGGCCTGCCGAACAGGGGATGGCTTCTTTACCGAGCCGCCGTAATACCGAGGTAAGGGCAAGCTGGCTTCCCACACAATCACCATCAGGCTCTTTATGGCCTACCACGAGGAATTTGTCACCCTTGTTTATAAAATCAAGCAGCTCCTGGGGGATTGGCACAGGATTTGACATGGTTATTTCCTTAATTTTTAACAGTCAGCAGAGAAAACTGACGCTCCTGGCCGGAGACCATCGGTTTTCCCTGTACAATATAGACATCAATTTCAGTTCTCAGGCCAAAATCAGAAAAATAAATCCCCGGTTCCAGGGAAAAACAGGATCCGTCGAGGAGGAGCCGGGAATCAGGGAATTCAACCGAATCAATATTCACCCCTGATCCGTGACATTCCGTGTCTATGCCGTGACCGGTCCGGTGTTTAATAAAGGCTTCATAACCACCACCGGTGAGGATCTCCCGGGTCCTCTGGTCCACCGCAGCGCCCGAAGGACGCCGCCCTGCCTGGAGTTCCGCCTCAATAAACCGGTAGGCCCCTTCCCGTGCGCTGATGAGATCCGCGAAGGCCTTTTCAACCTTCGGGTCAGCCGAAGCCCCAAAGACCCCTACCCAGGAAATGTCAGCGTAAACCGACCCCTCAGCAGCATCCTTTGCCCAGAGGTCAAATTGCAGGACATCCCCCGCTTGAATGACCGCCCCGGACCCGGAAAAATCATAATGGGGATTGCCGGAATGTACCCCTGCCCCGACAATGGGGGGATGGTCGGTAATCAGATTCCGCTTGTGCATTTCCTCCTGCATCAGGGCACGGATGTCTCCTTCATGGATGATCAGGGTATGAGTATAGGCATGTTCAATCCGATCCCAGACAACTTTAACCATATCGTAGAGATGCGTCGCCGCCTTTTCATGAGTTTCGATACCCCGGCTATCCAAAAGCCCCTTGAACCGCTGAACCAATCCAGCGGCGGAAACAAGCCGTAAGCCTGCGGCTGCAAACGTCGCCGCCGTTCCCGCATCAAGATAAGAAACGGCTGTCAGCGTTTCGGAAACATGGGCGCCCCATTGCTTATTTCCCAAGGGTTTCAAGGCGGCAATAAAAGCATCCCGGCTCCGGTACACAACCTGCTGTCCTGGAAGCCCATCAAGCGCGTCCACTTCAACTCCATGGACTATCTTGAGCGGATCTCCCCGAGCAGGAATCACATATACCCAGAGCCGGGAATTCGTCGATAAGGGCGTAATATGCAGAATCTCATCGGAAAGTTTATCCCGATGATGGAAATTACAAAAAAGCCATCCGTCGTGGCCCTCCCCACAGATGGCTTCCTGTATCGCGTCCAGTTCCTCAAGGGTCATCAGAACTCGAGTTTCAAATCTTCCACGTTCTCAAAACGCTCGTCGAGGTTTACCGTCAAGGGAATATTTCCCCAGCTCTCATGACCCCGCTCCTGACGCACATAGAGACGGACATGGCTAAATGCCCCATCCTTGTAGAAGACCGTCAGATAAGGCCACGCACTTCCCGGCCCCAGCAAGACGATGTCTCCCTTCCCGCTATTTCCAACCCCCGCGGCAAACCATTCAACCGGGAGATAGGTCGTGGCCAAACCGGTAAAACCCTTCCGATATGAAACCACATACCCTTTCCGATGCGGATATATCCGCTCAATCGGAACATTGACATAGTAGTAGGGACTCTTACTACCGGAATCCTCTTCTTCCTGAGCGATAACCGGCATAACCATTACAACCGCAATGCCTATGGTGATGATAAAAAGAATCTTTTTCACCCCAATCCTCCATCTTAACCTTAAAATTTCAATGACAATATCAGAAAATCTCTTAACTCAGTAAGAAGTATACTTGTTTTCATCATGTTGAGCAAGGGGGTAATCCCGTTTTTTTAGGGAATGTACCGATAAAAAGGTCATTTATCGGAATCATTTTTCTATACCTATCCGGGCGGGTATCCCCCGGGTAAAGGGATGCTTGACCTTCCGTACCTCCGAGATATAGTCAGCCTGTTCCATGAGCCATTCCCCAGGCCCCCGTCCGGTGAGTACCAATTCCAGTTCCGTGGGTTTATGCTCCACGAAGGAGCGCAGTTCCTGTTCATCAAGCATCTTCGTGTTTATCGCGTCCAATACCTCATCAAGCACCAGGAGGTCAACCGGTCCGGCCTGTACCACTGCAAGGACCTGGTTCCAGATGCGCTGCTGTTCAGCCTTGCAGGCCGCTTGTGCCGCAGCATCCATCTGGCAGGTGAAACCCAAGGGGATTGCTGACCGGATGACCGGTATGCCCAAGGTTTCCAGGGATCGCAACTCTCCGGTAATGCCGCTTTTCAGAAACTGGGCAAAGATCACCTTTTTATCCCTGCCCGCGGCCCTGACTGATAATCCTACCGACGCGGTGGTCTTGCCCTTCCCGTCACCGATGTACACATGGATCAACCCGCTCATGCTCCCTCCTCATATCCTTACCATGATAATAACACTCAGTATCGCACTGATAATGCATGCTATGGGCAAAAAAAGCATGGTACTCATATACATAAGCCTGGTTGAGGATAGTATATCACCGATGTTGACCGGCCTGGTGGCGTCCCCTCGCATGGGCTTTTCATACAGTTTACCAAAATACCATGCCTTGCCCCCCAAAGCAATGCCCAAGGCCCCGGCAGCCACGGCCTCGGTGTGCCCGCTATTCGAGGGTGGGGGCTTATTTCTATCCCGCTTATATACCCGCACCGCGTTTTTCGCGTTAAGGTTGAGGATCCCCGCAGCGCCAATCATGAGCCGGGCGGATAATCGAGCAGGCAGCCAATTAACGATAGCATCAAGTTGAACGGCGGCCCTGCCAAAATCCAGATAGGGACTGTTTTTATACCCCAGGATCGAGTCCATGGTATTGACGGCTTGGTACAGCATGGCCAGGGGTGGCCCCCCCAAGGCGAGAAAAAAGAGGGGACCGATGACCCCAAGGGAGATGCGCTCCGCAACGGTTTCCACGGTGGCCTTGATCACCTGCTTCATTGACAAGGAAGCCGGATCTCCCCTTCCCCCCATCATGGACACCACTTTTCTGGCGCCGGCCAGATCGTTCTGCCGCGCTCGCTCATAGACCTGCATGCTTTCCCGTTGCAGGGACCGTGCGGCCAACACCTGCCAGCCCATAATGCCGTGTACCACAAAACCCACCCCGGTATTCAATTGATATGCCAATACGAAGACCAGGGTTGAGAGGGCAAGGGTCAATCCCGCCACCAGGATAACCAGGATGGTCCCTGCAATCCCGTCTTTACCGGGTAAAAGCCGCCGCAGTATCTCTGTTCCCTTGGCTATTACCAAACCCATGCCCCGGACCGGCTGGGGTATCCACCGGGGATGTCCCAGGAACATATCCAGAAAAAAACTCAACACGATTGCCGGCGGACCAAGGTAAAAAATACCGGAACTACTCACACGATGCCTCCTTCTCAAAGCTGAGAGATACGCTCCAGATGATTGACCATAAAAACCTTATTTATAGTATCGTCAAGGGGGAAGCTTTTGATCAGGTTAAACCCATCGAATTTAACCACCGACCTCACGGACACCACGGACATTATGGGATATTTTCCCCTTATTTCCTGACGTGTCCGTGTGGTCGGTGGTTTATTTGCTGCGCTTCATCGGTACTTGATACCTTCTTTAAGCTGAAACGAGGGGCAATGACAACCGGTGGCCCGGAATACCTCAAGGGAAGGCAGATTGCGGCTTTTGATACCGAATACCATACAGGCTCTTGGATATGCAGGCTCCCAGGTAACCTTAAAATGCACACATTTCAGGCAATCAGGAGCCCTGGACGAATTATATTTTTCCATAGCTATGCTTTATTAGGTAGACAATTTACCCGGGTTTAGAGTATCCTTCAAGAGCATGAAAACACTTACCGGTATTCCCGTGTTCTCCGGAATAGCCATTGGAAAGGCTTTTCTTTATTTGGAGGATGATTTTCCTGAGATTCCCCGTTATAGCATACGAAAAAACCAGGTTGAAGCCGAATGGAAACGGCTGCTTAGGGCCAACGTCGAAGCCATGGAAGAGGTGAAGGTCCTCCATGAACAGGCCTCCCGGGAAATGAGCAAGGAACAGGCGGATATTTTTGAGGCACACCTGATGATGCTAGAGGATACGGTCTTTCAAGAGCAGATTAAAGAACGGCTCAAAACAACCCTGCAAAACATTGAATGGGTGGTCTGGAGCATTGCCCATGAACTGGTGCAAAAGCTGATGGCTTCCCCGGATTCCGACTTGAGGGAACGGGCGATTGATATTTCCGATGTATCCCGCCGCATATTGAGCAAGCTCCTCTCGATAACGAAGAAATCCCTGGCGGATTTATCCCAGGATGTGATCCTCGTGGCCCATGACCTGTTGCCCTCGGATGTGCTGACCATGAACAAGGACCGGGTGAAGGGCATTGCCATGGATATGGGGAGCCGTACCTGTCATACGGCCATTCTTACCCGGGCCTTTGAGATTCCCGCGGTCCTGGGCCTTTCCACCCTGACCAGGGAAATCAACGATGGCGAAAAACTCGTGATAGACGGGGCATCGGGAGTGGTCAGTATCAACCCTGATAAAACAGCCCTGGATCAGTACGAAGGAATCAGCCGGCAGTACCGTAAAAAAGGCGATGAACTCCTGGCCCTGCGGGACCTCCCGGCGGAAACCACCGACGGATACCGGGTCACCCTCAAGGCAAACATAGAAGTCCCTGAAGAAGCAGCCCAGGTATCCCGTTATGGCGCTGAAGGGATTGGACTGTACCGTTCGGAATTCCTCCTGCTTACCTCGGGGCAGGCCGCGGAGGAGGAACGGCAGTACCAGGTGTACCGTCAGGTGCTTGAGGCGATGGGTACCCTGCCGGTAACCATCAGAACCATGGATTCCGGGGGGGATAAGCAGCTTCCCAACTTTCAGTCCCCGAATGAGAAGAACCCTCTCCTCGGCTGGCGGGCCATCCGGTTTTCCCTGGCCCGGCCTGAGTTATTCAAGACCCAGCTCCGGGCCATACTGCGGGCGAGTGTCCACGGAAACGCCCGAATCATGTTTCCCATGATCTCCGGGATTGAGGAACTGGAACAGGCCCGGGCCATACTGGAAGAGGCCAAGGACGAGTGTCGCCACAAGGGGCAAGTCTATACCGAAGATATTGCGGTGGGTTCCATGATTGAGATCCCCTCTGCGGCCATGACCGCGGATATCCTCGCTCAACGGTCGGACTTCTTTTCCATAGGCACCAATGATCTCATCCAATATTCCCTGGCGGTGGACCGGGGAAACGAAAAGGTGGATTACCTGGCCCAGCCGTTCCACCCGGCGGTCCTCCGGTTCCTCAAGAAGACCATCGACGCCGCTCATAAGCAGGGGATTAAGGCGGCTATGTGCGGGGAACTGGCCGGAGACCCTTCCGCCACGGTCTTGCTTTTAGGGCTGGAATTGGATACCTTCAGCATGACCGCTTCGGCCATACCCCAGGTAAAACAGATCATCCGAGGGGTTGATTTGGAAAGTTGCCGGGTTTTGGCGAACAAGGCCCTGGAGTGTACCTCTTATCATCACGTTACCGGCTTGGTGGCAGCGTGGATGGCTGATCATTTTCCTCCAAGTTGATAGGATGGACATGGAATTTTCCCTTGATAAGCAGTACCGGAACCTCCCGGTAGTAGTCCTGGCAGGGCGACCCAATGTGGGTAAATCAACCCTGTTCAACCGCCTGGTACACAAGCGCCGGGCCATCACTGATCCCACCCCGGGGGTGACCCGGGACCCGGTGAGCATGAACACCTTCATTGCCGGAAAACCGCTGCGGCTGGTGGATACCGGTGGGTTCAAGCTAGACCGGGATGGGGTGATCCCGAAAGATATGCTCGATGACCTCGTGGTAGGACGGACCATGGAAACCCTGGAACAGGCGGACCTGGTCATCCTGATGCTGGCCGCCGGGGAAATAACCCTTGAAGATGAGGAATTCATTGAATTCCTGCGGCCCTTTCAAAATCGTATGCTGGTGGTCATCAACAAAACCGAAGGGGGCCGCCGGGAGCAGGACGCCTGGAACGTGCTCTCCTATGGCTTTGAGGGGGTTACCATGATCTCCGCTGAACACGGGGACAAGGTGGGGGATCTGGAAGCGGCCATCATCGGGAAACTGGACTTTTCAAGGGTGGTGGAGGCGGAGGACGATCTGAAGCGGCCCATTCGCATCGCCCTGTTGGGGAAACCCAATACCGGTAAGTCCACCCTTTCCAACCGGCTCACCGCATCGGCGGCTTCCATTGTAAGTGACATACCCGGTACTACCAGGGATGTGGTAGAAGGGGGCTTTTCGTATAAAACCCGGGACTTCAAAATCCTCGATACTGCCGGAATACGGCGCAAGACCAAGGTTACCGAGAACATCGAGTATTATTCGGTGAACCGGGCCATCAAAACCATTGATGAGGCGGACCTGGTGTTCCTCATGATCGACGCCCAGGAGGGCCTGGCGGACCAGGACAAGAAGATCGCCGCCCTGGCCCATGACCAGGGCCGGGGCATCATCATGGTCCTCAACAAGTGGGATACCATGCCCCCGGTGAAGAACACCTTCGAGGCGGTTGCGGACCGGATCCGCTTCCTCTTCGGCAAGATGGGCTACGCTCCCATCATCCCGGTGAGCGCCAAGGATGGAGCCGGCGCGGACAAGCTGCTGGATATGGCGGTGAAGATGTACGGCCAACTGATACGGCATGTTGATACGGCGCCCCTGAACCAGGCCCTGGAACGTTGGCTTATCGAATACCCGCCCCCCACAGGACCCCAGACCCGGTTCAAGATAAAATATGCGGTCCAGGTTTCGGATAACCCCGTCAAATTCGTCTTCTTTGTGTCCCGTCCCCAGGCGGTGAGTGAGGCCTATATATCCTATCTCCGCAACAAGATCCGCCGGGACCTGGGGTTTTCCCTGATCCCGGTGATGATCGAACTGCGTTCTTCCCGGAAGGAAAAGGGATGAACCGTGGCTGCCTACACGATTGGGGAGGTGAAACGGCTCCTGAAGCTGGAGGTGCATACCATCCGCTATTGGGTACAGGAGATTCCCCTGATTCAGCCGCAGAAGGATCGGGTAGGGAGACGTCTCTATTCAGACCAGGACCTGCAACTCCTGTTTCGGCTCAAATACCTGCTCCACGACCGGCGTTTTACCCTTGAAGGCGCCCGGGACCAGTTGTTCCGTGAACTTGCCGGGGATTATCAGGACCTGCGGGCCCAGATCGCGGCGCTCCGTTCCGAGCTGGTGGGCCTGTATTTTCTCGTGAGAGATGGTAAAATGAGTATCGAAGGAAAACCTGGATGATCCTGTTTTCACCCCTGAGTGCTGAAATCCGCCGTGTTATGGACAGGATTCCGGTGCTCATTGATGAGCTGTTCCCCCTGCCGGGGCGGTTTCGTGCGGGCCTCCCCCGGGATGTGGCGGAACTTTCCCGGCTCCTCACCAGCGGACGGGGAGACCGGAGCGAATCTTACCTGGGTAAGCCCCCCTTGCTTTCAGCCTATCTCCGGTATTTCCTCCCCTGGAACCTCTACCGCCTCTGCCGGCTGCTTCCCGCTCTGCCCCTTAGTTTTTCAGACGGGGATGCCCTGACAGACCTTGGCTCCGGTCCCCTTACCGTGCCCCTGGCCCTCTGGATTTCCCGGCCTGAGTTACGGGGCGTACCCCTGGAATTCCGTTGCCTTGACCGAACCGGAGCGGCCCTGGACGCAGGGAAAAAACTCTTTTACGCCCTGGCCGGCAATGCCTCTCCCTGGGTCATCAAGACCATCCATGCATCCCTTGGCGCTCCGGTACATGGCCCTAAAGCCGCCTTGGTTTCAGCAGTCAATCTGTTCAACGAACTATGCTGGGATATACCCCATACCAATAGCCGGGCGCTGGTGCGCGTGGCAGATAAAAACGCCCGCCTCCTTTCGGCCCTGTCCGCGGAAACCGGCGCTATTCTCGTGGTGGAGCCGGGGATTCCCCGATCCGGTGAATTTATCACCGCCTTGAGAACTTCGCTGCACGCACACCAGCGAAGTCCCCGCTCCCCCTGTCCTCATACCGGCCCCTGTCCTTTTCCCGGCGGGAATGGTGCCCCTCCTGGGGGGAAGTCTAAGTGGTGTCATTTCGCCTTTGAAACCCAGGATGCCCCCCCGTCGCTCCTCAAACTTTCCGCGCTGGCAGGGCTTCCCAAGGAACGGGGAACCTTAAGTTTTCTGTTAGCCGGTCCTTCAGAAAAGGAACCGGCTACCGGTAATACCGCTGGTTCTACCGGAAAGGAGCAGCCGGGGATTGCCAGGGAAGCCCTGCCGGTGCGAATCATCTCCGACCCCTTCCCGGTAAGCCAAGGCTTGTATGGCCGGTACGGCTGCTCAACCAAGGGCATCATCCTCGTTACCGGAGAAAAGGCGCCCATCGAACAACAAGAATCCGGAACACTGCGAGAGTTCATCCTCCCATCACCAGAAAAACGAGACCCCAAAAGCGGAGGGGTAATAGTGAGGAGTTAAGCGTGAACAAGAAGCAGTGGGACTGGGCCTGCGGGATGCGTGGTGATTACGGAAGAAACCCTCACTCAATAAAAAAACCTCCCGGGAAAAGGAGGTGAGAAAACCCGGGAGGCAAGCAGATAATACAATTGCAGTCAAACAACGATGACATAAGCCAATCGGATGATTAAAGCAAGATGAAAAGCACTAGTATCATCTTATTTTATAAAATAGTGATTTTCTCCATAATGGTCAAGTCACCTTGAAAAAGAATATTACTATTTTTATCATAAATACCGATCATACCCCTGCAATTAAATCATGCGCTTCGATATACTATCTCCATGGATACTACACTGACCAAAGAATTGGCGGTCTGCGGTTTTAATGCCGTTTCCGCCCTGGGGGAACTGCACCCCGCACGCATCAACCGGCTTTTCCTCAGAGCGGATCGGCTCCCGTTGTTTACCAAGGTATGCAAGCACTTGGCCGTCCGGAAACGGCCTTATAAGCTCTGCGGGGATGAAGAGCTGGAGCGGATCTGTAAAAGTAACCGGCACCAGGGGGTGGTGGCCATGATCGAGGAGCCGCTGGTAGCATATGCGAGCCCGGAGGATCTCGATTTGTGGGCACAGGAGGGCAAAACAGGGCTTATTCTCCATGCGGTGGGAAATGATCATAACCTGGGGACCATGGTCCGGGCCGCCGCTTTTTTCAATGCCCCTTTTATCGTCATTTCCGAGGCTGATACAGAGGCCCATCTGACCACCACTGCGTACCGAGTTGCCGAAGGCGGCATGGAACAAGTGGTATTCCGCAAGATTCGGGACACCGTCGCTTTTATTAAAGCCGCTTCAGATGCCATTATTACCATCGGCATGGAACCCCGGGCGCGGCTGCGGATCCGGGATTTGGGAACCATCCTTCGGGATAGGGGAGATACTCTGCAATCCGGTATGAGTCGCCATTACATCGTTAGACATAATATATTTCCCAGCATAGCCCTTGTGGTGGGTAATGAAGAAACCGGTCTCCCCCAAGAGGTAAAGGCCTGTTGTTCAGCGCTGGTACGCATTCCAGGAACCGGCGCGATTGAAAGTCTCAGCACTGCCCAAGCGGTGACCCTCTTTCTCCATGAAATATATGAGCTGTAAACCGGTGGCACCGATTTGATATGCGTAGATAATTTTAAAAATTGTTACATTTTTTGATATTTCCATGGACAAATCAGTAGACAAATAAAAATAAATATGTTATATTCTACGCAAGGTATCTTGAGATAACCAGTTGTCAGAGCCATATTTTGGAGGGGAGCATGGAAGTGGTTAATGTTTTGGATATGGGATTATACGGTAAGAACAAAAACTTTATGAGGGGGATAAGTAAGAGATGCATCTAATTCCTTATAGTATAATGATTTATTGCGGGGGCTGTGGCGCGGTCTGCGTCTCTGTTAGTTTGGATTTTTTTGTGTGG
>JAITNP010000082.1 GCA_031290455.1 Treponema sp.
ACCAGCATACCAACATGGCCTGGGAATTGCAATAAAGACTCAATAATGAAGGTCGATGAGTTATTTCCGCAAATTACCGATAGCCGCAACGATTATAGGAGCTATTCCACCAATGGCGGCAGCTATGGCCCCAGTTTCCAGCCCTTTGAAGGCAAAGAGGGCACTTAAACCGAAGCCAACGCAGCCTAGGGCGAAGGAAAGTATCTGGCCAAGGATACCTGAAATAGATTCTCTATTTTTGTTGATTATTTCCGCCCGGTTATTATCCTCGGTCATTTTCATGATCCGTTCAGGGTACGATGGATCAATTTCACCCAACTTTTTGAGAATATCCGGATGCGGGAGAGACCCCTGGTATATCTCATGGGTCTGGATGGCCTGCACGAAAAGTTTATTTTCCGGCGTGTCCATCTGGTTCGCTGACTGTGGGGACTTGAATTTGGGTACTCAATGCATCAATTGCCGATTGCATATTTGCCCCAGTCCGGGCAAAGGCATGTACAACCCTTTGCCAAGCAGTTTCGGAGCTTGTTTTGCCGGTTTTCGGAAGGGGAAATAAATTGAGGCTACCCATACCCTTTATAAAGCTATTCATGCCTAAATTATACGGAAAAATCCAGGAATTCTCAATATCAAATTGACTTGACCCATGTAATGCATAACTTTAGAATGGAGACCAGGAGCTAATGTATGGCCTTACCATTAATGAAAGAAGCATCCCATTATACCTATGCTGAGTACGAGGAATGGGACGAAAGCCTGCGCTGTGAAATCATAGACGGAAAATCCGTCATGGGCGCCACCCCTTCGTATAAGCATCAGCGGATCAGCCTGGAATTAGTGCTTCAACTGGGAAATTTTCTGAAAGGGAAGCCCTGCAAGGTGATTCCTGCGCCTTTTACGGTGCGCCTCTTTCCAAAGCGGGACAAAAGCGACGATACCGTGGTGGAGCCGGATATCCTGGTGGTCTGCGACCAATCAAAGATTCACCATGAGAGTTGCCAGGGCGCGCCGGAGCTGGTGGTGGAGATCCTCTCTCCCTCCACGGCCCGGTTCGACCGGGTGGTAAAACTGCGGAAATATCTTAAAGCAGGGGTCCGGGAATACTGGATCGTCGATCCTGACCACAAAATTGTCGAGGTGTGTCTCCTTGAGGATGACCGGTATACCTATTCTACCTACGATGAAGCGGATATTTTACCCGTTACGGTGCTTCCCGGGTGTGAACTTACCCTCTCTGAGGTGTTCGCCGAATAGTTTTTTTTCACTTTTTTTGGGGGACAAAAAAACACCCCCCGATATTCCGGGAGGTATACAAACAGAGCCTTATAGCCAGCTCATCAGAACCAGAAACGAATTCCCAAGTTGCCGCCAATCCCCCAGTCAAGACCAACTCCCGGTACAATACCAAGACCGATACTCGGAACGGCCTGTAGAAACACTTCAAGGAATTTAAGCGGCTGCCAGGTAAGACCTATCGGAGACCGGACACCCAGGGCAAGGGACATCCCACCATCATCATTACCATAGCCAGGACCATGATCATCATCCCAGAATCCCAAGCCGACATATCCGCCGACTCCCCAATACCACCCGAGCTTAATAGCAGGCACAAGCTCTTTGTCGATGAAATAGTAGTCTCCGCTTACCCCAAGACCAAAATAATAACTATTAAACCCAAGATTGACTGCCCAAAAGATCGGGAGAGCCGGGATTTTAAGGGATAACGCTGCCCCGCCCCCACTATTACCTCCACCGACCTGAACACCAATCCCCCACCCATCGGGATGATTCTTGGTAAAGAAGAACTTTTCTTTATCAGACTGCTGATCCTCGGCAAAAACTCCTGCGATTCCTAACACCAGACCGATGATACAAACCGCTGCCAATTTCTTCATAAATCCTCCAAAAAATAAATAGTAAAAGTCATAAAGTACAACCTTTCGTGAATTTACGGCTTTTTATTCATTTTTAGGATACTATATTTTACATATATAATCAAGTGGCTCCTGAGGTATATGGTCTAGAATTTGACGGCAAGCCCAATGGCCGTATAGTAAAGACCACCCCCTAATTCAAGGAAGGCGCCGAGATGGTCGGTAAAGAAGTAACGGGCGCCGATATGGAAACCCCAAAAGAAATAACCACCGGACTCAGGCTCTGGTTTTCCCCCCACCAATGGTAAAGGGTAGCCCCCCGATAGGCAGGGCATAATCAAGTTTTAAGAAAAGCGGCGGGACCACGGTTTTTCCATAGTGAGCGCCCCAGGGATTTTCCTGCCCCCCGAAGCCGCTGATTCTCAGGCCACGATCTCCATCGCATATTCCGAAGTGAAGTTGGGAACAACGATTCTTGACGTTTACAAAAAGACAAGTTATAATATTGAACCATGAAATTGCAAAGAGCGTTGAAGGTCAGATTTTTGTATAATCACCTACTTGCTGAACGGATAAAAACCGACGAAGCACTGAACGGCGACCAAGAAGCGCGCTATACCCACCAATACAAGACGGAGAAAACATACAAAGCTGAGTTTGAGTTTCTCAAAGAAATTATCAAGGTACCCAAGATACCGGAACCGGTGAGCGGGAACTATGACGCTTCCTGCCTGTTTGAAGGTGAACAGGAATACGATGTGAGCGTGGCGGACCAATGGTTTGCGAGCAGCAAGACGTGTCATTCGGTGAAAGAAACTACTCACGCACCGTGAGGAAGTAACGTCTATAGACATGGCGGCGCTGGCTCTCGGCAACGGGAGTGAAACTGCCGTGGAAAGCCCCGTAAGGGGAAGAAGCAGAAATCTTGCGGAGTAAGCCGGAATGGGTAGGCTGCTATTTCGACCCACGCCGCAAGTCCCCGGCTTTAGCCGTAGGGTAGCTGACAGTCAAAAAAGAGGGGGATTTTGCTATGAGAATTACCACGCGGGGACGATATGCGCTCCGGGCGTCACTGGCATTGGCACGGCTGGGAAAAGACGGATCCCCGGTATCCATCAATAATTTATCGGAACAGGAGCATATCTCATCCGTATTCTTGGAACAAATATTTTTTAAACTCCGCAAGGCGGGCATCCTTGCTTCGGTCCGGGGGCCGGGGGGAGGGTTTTATTTTGCCCAGCCTCTGGATAAGCTGACCCTCAAGGCCATTCTTGACGCCGCCGGGGAAGACCTCAACGCCATCCGCTGTGACAAACATACCGAAAAATGTGATAGGATAGGGGATTGCCTGAGTCATGAGGTATGGACGGATGTAACCGAACTTGTCAATGATTTTTTTAAGAATGTTACCTTAGCTTCAATTTTAGAGAAACATTTAGATGAAGTGAAAGATAACCAAGAATAGGAGCATCATACATGGGATACCACGTAAAAGATAGGGAAGCGTATCGGAAAGTAACCGATGCCTTCAAACAACAGCAGAAGGGTGCCACGGTCGCCGATATCGCCGCCCAAACCAGCCTGCCCTTGCACACGGTCCGGGAACTGGTTCCTGCGGTGGCGGATGAATATTCAGGGCGGTTTGAGGTAACCGAATCGGGGGAAATCTGTTACTCCTTTCCCCGGGGGTTTACCAGTAAATACCGGGGGTTCCGTGCGGGCCTCCGTAAATTCACCGAAAAGTTCATCAAGGGGATGAAAATCCTCAGCCAATGGGTCTTTAAGGTCTGGATCATGGTGATGCTGGTGGGGTACTTCGCTATTTTCATGCTCATCGCCTTGGCCGCGCTGGTCCTTTCCTTTGCCGCCAGTTCCACCAATTCAAACAGCCGTTCGGAAAGCCGGGGAGGCGGTATCGGGGGACTGTATTTTGCCTCAAGTATCTTTAACCTTATCATCAGGATATGGTTCTTTTCTGAACTCACGAAGTCCATGGACCGGTCTGTAGACTCCCGGTACGATAGCCGTAACCGGCGCCAGCCCAAGGGCCAGCCCCTGTACAAGGCAATTTTTTCCTTTGTGTTCGGCGAGAACCCCCAAGGAAAAGCCGCTTCGAGCCTCTCCGCAAAGGTAACACAGGTAATCATCGCCTACATACAGGCCAACCAGGGGGTTATCTCCCTCCCGGAATTCATGATGCTGACCGGGCTTCCCCCTGAAAAGGCGGAGGCGGCAATCACCACCTGCTGCGTGGAATTCGGCGGGAGTCCCGAGGCAAGTGAAGAGGGAACCGTGGTCTACCGCTTTGAAGAACTCCTCCTCCGGGCGGACAAGCGGGATCGATCCTTCGGTGGCTCCGTCCCCTTAAAAGGGCTTAAAAAATTCTCCACGAACCCCAAGAAGATGAATATCTGGTTCAGTATCATCAACGGGGTAAACCTGATTTTCGGTTCCTATTTTTTGTTCAACGCCTTCACTACCGGGGCCATCCTTACCCAGGTCCAGTTTGACGCCGCTTCCTATCTCTATAAGATTACCTATCTCTTATCAACTTCGCTGGCGGATAATCCCCTGCCCATCATCACGGTGGGCCTCGGTATCATTCCCCTTATCTTTTCCCTCCTCTTTTGGTTCATTCCGCTGCTCCGTTACCTCTTTATGCACGGGGATAACGAAGCCATCAAACTTGAAAACTTGCGGAAAGTGGGATACCGCAGGATCTGGTCAAAGCCGCAGGAAGTTAAAAATGACGACATCCAGGCGGATCTGCCGGAGTGCCGCCCCAAGAACCTGAGCGCGGCCCAGGACCAGGTGATCAAGGAGATGGGGTCTTACGCGATTCCCGAGGTGAAGGTTGATGATAGGGGCGTCCCGGTCTATAGCTTCGGCGAGCTTGAGCGGGAGAAGGAAGCCCTGGCGCGGTACCGTTCCGGGATAAACCCCGAGGCGTCTTCCCTGGGAGAAACGGTCTTCGACAGCGACGGGTAGTGAAGCATCGGCGGTACAATTCTAAAGGGTTAAAGGGCCAAAGGGTTAAAAAGTCCGGACAGCGCGAACAGAATTTGGATCGTACTTGGCGACGTTGACCTGTCTGCCGTCGCCGAAATTCTGTAACCACGTACCAGTATTACTGCCCTGCGAGGAAGACCAGTACCACCCATCAGTAAACCCACCCAAGCCCTTTACCTTGAGATTTTTGTACATCAAGCCCAGTTCATCCTTACTCGGCAGAAACCAATCGGTATACCCGCAAATTTATATTCCTGCATATAAAAGCCATTTCGAGAAAATCAAGGCGCAATTTATTATTTTTGTCATATTGGCTATGGCAAAAAACACAAAAATACTGGAAAAAACAATTACCGCGGGGGTAAAAATTTTTTTCCTGTTTATCATTTTACATACTATTGGAAATAGCGCTATTACAATAAATATGAGTGCTGGTATTACATACACCGCTACGCTGTCTTTTTGCGCCCATTTTGAAACGGCGAATCCCATTTTAAGAAAAAAAGAATTGATAAGAAAAAAACGTTGGTTTATCATTAATATTCCAACGAACATAAGAAACAGTCCGCTTACAATTCGGATAAATGGTAATAGTGGATTTAATTTTCTTATGTATTCAAGGACTGTTCCCCAGAAGAAACTTGCGATAATAAAAGGAAGTCCAAGCCCGATGGAGTAAAAAACAAGATGAATAACCGCCAACGCCATTTTTCCGCTTTGACCCGCCATCATCAAAATACTGCCAAGAAAAGCGCCGACACAGGGTGTCCAGCCCGCGCCGAAAGCAAGGCCCACGATAAACGCCCCTAAAAGACCACGAGGCCGTTTTAACGGGTGCAGTATTGATTTTTCACCGGAACCGAGCACTGAATGTTTTGGCGTACATGTTTCACAGGCGCTATTATGTTCATATTTTAAAAATGGTATAAAATTAAAAATAATATTACTGCCGAGGACAACGATAATTATCCCCGCAATACTATTAATCGTTTTATTTACACCACCCATTGCCATGAAAAAACCATAAAACAAAACACTAAGCAGTACGAAAACACAGGTAAATCCCAAAACAAAAGCCGCTGTTGAACCCACAAGATTTAATTTGTACATTGAAAAAAGCGCTTTATCATTGCTCTCGGAATACTGACTATTTACATTGCTTCCGCTTATAAAAACCATATAGCTTGATATAAGCGGAAGAATGCAAGGAGAAAGGAAGGAAAGTAATCCTGCCGCAAAAGCTGTTATGACCGACATTTATCTTCCATAATTAGCAGTAAGCAATGCTTCAAACGCCTTCATCATGTCCGGTGTGTCCCATTTACGACTACCAACAGCCTGCGCAATAATACTTCCATCCCGGTCAATTATGAAGGTTGTCGGTATTGCATTAATTCCGTAATTATCAGATACCGTACCATCGGTATCTAATAAAACCGGGAAGGTAAGCCTAAAATACCCCAGGAATTCGGCAATATCCGAGCCTTCTTCCATAATGTCTACAGCCGCAAACTGTAGCCCCCTGTCACGAAAACGGTCGTATAATACCTGCATGGAAGGCATTTCGGATCTGCATGGCGGACACCATGTCGCCCAAAAGTTTAAAAACACAACCGTGCCTTTTAAACGGCTCAACTGTACGGTTCCTCCGTTTAGAACACGTAACGTAAAATCGACAGGAGCCTGCCTTTGCTTTAAGAGCGGAAAACCCGCTCGTTCAAAAGCGCTGCTTACCGTAGATGGAATATCGGGCGGTGCGGCAGAAGCAACAAAGCAGATTCCCATAAAGAGACCGGCCAATACTACGATTTTTTTCATAAAATCCTCCAAAAAAATAGTTTATGATGAACGGGCAACGCTAAACCCGTGACATCATCTATTTTCTCCTCTTCTTTGTGTACTTTGTGGGCAGTACACTCCTCACTGCCCTTCTTCCTAAGCACTAGCGGTCAGTTCCTTGCGGACGAGATCGCCGAGTACCTCGGTCGGGCTTTTATGGGTGGCCATTGCCTTGGATGTAAGATACTCGGCGGTGAGGTCATCCACGGCCACCATGCGGTTGGGGCGGTGGCTGCCTGGGCCTGTTTGTATTGCCGGTGTGGTGCGGGTCAGGCGCTCATCCAGGGCGTCTGCTTCTTCTTCGGTCATTCGTGCCATAGGTTCCTCCTACTGGTTGGTCAGGGCGATGAAGGACTTGCGGCACTTCATCGCATGAAAAATGTTAACGCTCTGTTCATCAATAAGGTTGTACATGACTTCAAGCAGGTTGCCCCGGCCATCAAAACCGAGCCGCAGATGCTTGTTGTCTTCCCCTTCCATGAGGCCGTCAAACACGGTACGCAAAAAGGCCCAGCGAATGTCGTCTTCTGTAACACCATGCTTGAAAGCCGCCAGGTTAAACTCATAATTGGTGAACATACATCGTCCTTACGTTTCATGTATACCCCTTTTCCTGCGTTTTGTGAAGATGGACTGCAATTGAAGGAATCA
>JAITNP010000107.1 GCA_031290455.1 Treponema sp.
TGCCTGCCTGTTTTTTGGCGATTCCGTCCAGTACATCATGGGCGCTTCGTATCACTTCCCGCAAGGGCTGTTTATGATGGGCAATCACAATCGCGCCGGAAATCGATATTTTTTCCCCATGCCCAAGATGCATGCCGATTTTGAAAAGTTCTTCGCCGCCTTCACCTATTTCAGACGCGCCAGTTTTCGTGTACGAGGCAAATGACATGGTATACGCCTTTCTGATAGCATCCGCTGTCTTAATCGCCGACGCCAACGGTAAAATAGCGCATACATCATCGCCGCCCGCGTAAATCAGTCGTCCGTGTCCCTTCGCAACTTCGGGATTAACCCCATAGCGGGCAAAATTGTTGAGCGAGTCGGAAATCATCGCGTGCAACGCGGGGTTCATCGTCCTTTTGCTGGAAAGCCGTACAGCTTTTCTAAATGGAGAACCAGCGCAATATTGCGTGTCATCAAACCGTTTCACCAGCTCAGGGTGAAGCACGTCGCCCCATGAAGCGGCTATGGTCGAGCCATTGATAAGGTCGCCCATTTTATCACCATCCATTAAAAGCAGGGCGTAGTATTTATCCTTGTTGGTGTAGGGGATCCCCTGCTTTCTGATTTCAGAAGCTTCTTCTTCGTCAACTTCAACTTCCTGCTGATGCAGTTCCTCGATGATTTTTTTACGTTGTCCATCTGAAGATATAAGCCCTTTTTCCCACAAGCGGTTAAGAAAATCATCTCCCGCTATTTCTGTGGTTGAGGGAAATTTGCTGTCATCAAGGACAGAGCGCAACATATCCTGTTTATCACCGCGTCTCCTGATTGCCACCGGTAAATAACGCTTTACCGCACACACCGCGCAAAGCCGCTCAGTTTTACCGGTCTGGGAAAAATTATCCTCTTCTGGATTTGTTTTTGTCCGAACTTTATCCCAGAATTGCTTTATCCCGGCGCGGTACGCTTTTGCCGCTGTTTTTCCCGCCGCGTCAAAATCATGCAGAACCTCATGCTCACCGCAGAGTGGACATTTTTCGCTCTCCTGTATTGTCTTGAATTTTGACGGCTTCATTTTCCCGGCGGCAAGTACCCCCTGCGCCAGTGAATGAGTCGCGCCATACAAACGCGCCGTTGCCGTCCCTTTATCACTATATGCTGCGGCAAAAGCTAACATCGTGTTATAGTCCTGCTCCCATTTTTCTTTGGGAAGAAGTTCGGCTATCGTGTTTTTATCATCAAGCGCGGCAAGTTTTGTTACTGCCCATGAGTATTTCCAGTAGCTATCAATCTGGTTTGACCAGAGCGCGGCGAACTGATTTCCGGCGTTTGTTTTAGCCGCCAGAAAATCCCGCGCAAAACCCGCCTGTTTTTTCCATTCAGCATTTATTGTTTCTTCTACCCGTTTACAAAAATCAGCCGCACCCTCGTGAGGACAAATAAACACGAATTTATTGGGAAACGCCGCGATGGAAACCGCGTCTTCCTCAAGCTGACGCAAATCCTCGTTTTTCTCTCTGAGAAGCCTGCCCAGATGAAACTGCTGTTCAAGCCAGTCATTTACCAGCGACTGATTATGGAGCGACGGGTACAGAATGTGATCCGGCCCGTATTCATTCATCACTTCACGGATACCGGTAAACGCGAGATACGAAAGCAGTACCGAGCCGGTCCAGTAATCGCGCAATTTGCGTGCGTTAGCGATAAAATCCTGCACCGGCGTTATGGAAAATACCACCATCGCTACTTCCTTTCCCGAAGAAGCCAGTGCCGATGTTAATCCCAGATGATGCCACAGCGAATTATCAGGAATGCGGGTATCAGCGGGAAGTACATCCCAGAACACGCCAAGACCACCGGTATTGTTATTACGCAGACTCCGCTGAAACGCGAAAAACAGGTAATGATACAAAGCTTTAGCCCAGTCTTCCTGCATGGTATCGCGATCAAAAAAACCATTTAACGGTTTTGCGTTTTCTGGAAGCCCCTTCATATCTTCATATTTTTTATCCAGCCCCAAGTCTTCAATCAGACGGCTTTTTATATCAGCAAGTAATTGTGTCGCGTTCACCTGCGGCAATTTGAGCCGCAAAAAGCCCGGCGCAAGCGGGTGGGTAATTATCGGCGCGTCAATAAAATTGATCGCGCCATTTTGCGTCGCGTCCGCGCTGTATCCGGGAACAGCCGCTCGCACCAGTGAAGAGGCGATCATATCCGCCATTTGGTATACACCCTTGTCCGGCGCACTCTGGAACAAGGTATCGGCGATTTCTTTTGCCATTTCTTCATGGCGTGGTATGTCAAATAACTTGCACACCGGATCGTGCAGCCAGACCGCTATTTTATCCTGCCAGTAGCTTGGTGATTTCATACTTGTCCCCTAAAGCGGTTTATGATTTCATTTGTTTTATCCAACAAGGACTCTCCAAACTTCTTATGCATATCGTCAATCATGGCATCATACTTACTTTGTTCAGCCTGCTCATAAAATAAAATTGGCAGAGACAGAATTTGTCCATAATATCCGTTCGCGTCTTTTCCCACATGCAGGAAAAAATGTTTTGAATGTCTGCCACTCCTGATATGTTGAGGAATATTTTCCCCCTTTACCTCAATTGGACGGGCAATAAGTCCACGCCGGTTGAAAGAATGTTGTCGCTCCAACGATGTTCGAGCTTTTTTATAGATAATTCCAATCTCCGATAAAGCCTCTTCCCATGTGGGATAACTTTTTCCGGTAACATACAACTTTGATTTTTTATTAAGCGTTAGATATTCGACGGGAGAAAGTTTTGTAAAATCCCGAATAGCGCTTCCGTTTATTCCGTCGTTTTTTACCCCAAGTGAGCCGAATCCATTTCGCGTGCGGGAACCAATTCCGCCAAACGCCAGAAACCCACTAATACAGGCAACAATTTTGTCTTTCACATTCATTGGAGTGATGACCGTGATTCGGAACTCTCTATTTACCGGCAAATGGGTATGGAGATATGCATTACCCTCTCCACGACGATATTCGTAATGTCCATAGGCTAAGTAATCAAGGATATTTATCGAAAAATTTTTCCCCTTCGATGTAACAGATATCTTCCTTCCGCGAGGAAAGCCCCTTGTTTCCGGTTGAATTGCCCCGCTTACTTTAATTCTCACCTTTGCGCCAAGTTCTGTAGAACCAAACAGAGCATCTTCCGCTACCTTTAATTCCGCGGGATTAGTGTATGAATTGCCATACAGAATCCGCCACCAGTAACGCAAAGCCGCCTTGAACGGCGCAGCCCGCAACTCCGCATTTTGATCAGGCCCGCCAAGAAAAGCCGGGGTGAGAAATTCAATCGCACACTCAAGACTTTCGGTATCATAAAACCTCGCTATGTTCACCTGTT
>JAITNP010000182.1 GCA_031290455.1 Treponema sp.
AATTATTTCAGGACTGGTATTTCTCGGCAACACATTCCCAGCTTGCTCCGGTTATTAAAGTCGCGAAGATGCTCAAAAGGCATTTTGAGAATATCATAACGTATGCATCGTATCTCAAACAGTTTTGCTGAGGGTATAAACAGCGTTATCCAGCATATAAAAGCTACTGCCCGAAGCTTTAGAAACTTCCAAAACTACCGTACTTCTATACTTTTCTATTGCGGTGGACTGGATATTTACCCATAGGATAGCTGGAAGAGCCCAAATTACTAATTTTAGGTCTATCTCTGATTTAAGAGTAGAGAATTGTAAACAAATCAACCTCATAACCGGCAGAAATAATTGCGGAAAGACAACCGTACTTGAGGCGTTATTTCAGATTTCCGGTATGTCAAACCCGCAACTGCCGATAGCAATAAATAATTTCAGAAATTTACACTTAACATCTGATGATAATTTTAACTTCATTTTTCATAATCTTGATTTTAATCAAGAACCTCACATAAGCGCGGTGCTTGATGATATTAAAAGAGATTTTATGATAAAACCGAAATATGCTGAATATAATGGATGGTGTAATAGAAGCGCTGAAAGAGATAGATTCAAAAATCACCGATATTCGTATGGGAGCCGCTGGAGTAATTTATACGGATATTGGACTTGATAAATTGCTTCCCATAAATATATGGGAGATGGAATCCGTAGAATATTAATCGCCAGTTCAAATCTGAAGTGCGAATTTACATTCGGCAAAGACCTCGTGAGGTCTCCGATAACCTAAAGCCGTGCGTGGACAATTATTGATTTTCATAACGATTTTGTCAAGTTGTCGTTGCGTGAGTCCCTCAAAAGACGTCTTTTTAGGCAGATACTGCCTGATGACTGGTGTGTTCGTTCTGTCCCCGCTCCCACGAGTGATAGGGGTGAGCGAAATAAATATTGCACTCAAGCACCAGCGCCAGTGCCTTGTGGCCAGAGAACTCCTTGCCATTGTCAAAAGTGATGGTCTTGATGAAATCATCGGGAATGGCCCTGAACGCACGAATAGCGGCGCTATTAAGCGTGGCCGCCGCCTTGTTCGGCATGACCTTCGCCACCAGTAATTTGCTTGTTTTATCGACAAACGTGGCAATATAGGCGTTCTTACCCGCGCGCTCTACTGTATCGCCCTCCCAATCACCCACCCGCGTCTTCTCTTCCACGATAGCCGGAGGGTTTTCTTTTGTGTTACGGTCGGGAATCTGTCCCCGGTGGTCTTTCGCACCTCCGAGCCCCTTACGATACGTGCGTGCATGGCGAAAATAGCGTTTCAACGCGGGATCGGACGCTATGCGCTGGTAGATGGTAAATCATCTCATGGGACACCCATCTTTCAGGGTTGTGGGGGTATTTGAGCCGTAAATATCCCGAAATCTGGTCGGGGGAGTAGTCCTGTTTGAACAAGGCCAGTACTTCCGCCATCACAGGTCATCGTTGCTCATTTTGGGACGTTCTTTGGTATTCGCTCGCCGCTGGTCCGCCTCGTCCTGGGCTTCCCGTCCGAGGTAGATACCGTTTTCATCGCTATTACGGTTCAGTTCATGGTATATGCTGCTTAGGTGCTTGCCCAGTATCACCGAGATATAGGTTTTAGGTAATTTCATACCGAGCATGACCCCTAGCGCGTCTCGCTCTTCTGGAGTATCGTGTTGGTAGGGCATCGTTTCCTCCGTTGAAGAGGTGTTTGCTAACTTCATACTATCAGATGTGGCGATACCCTTGCTCTAACGTTTTCGCACGTCAGATTTGATTTGGCCTTTTCACCCTACTTTGTGGATCACCACCCTTACCTGCATGGACGATACTGGATTTGAACCAGTGACTTCTACCGTGTGAAGGTAACACTCTCCCGCTGAGTTAATCGTCCAGAAAACAATCGGTTGATATACCGATGATTTTATCATAACACCCTTCTATAGATTATGTCAAGGGACTCAACTAAATTAAGGCACTAATTCCTCACAATTTCCGCCAGGGGATAGTAGTGCTTGAGGATCTGGGGGGCCTTAAACCCTGCCTGGGCCATGCCTGCGGCGCCGCTTTGGTCCAGGCCGACTCCATGCCCCCAGCCCACGCCCTGAAAAATGAAGTATTCCGGCTTGCCATCCGGTCTTAGCTTTGAACGAATGGTAAACAGGTTACTGCGAAGCCCCCCAAGGCGGGATCTGATGCGGTCCCCCCTGACCTGCAGGTTGCCCTTGGCGCCCCGTATTTCCACCTCGTTTATGCGGCCCGAAATCCCCCGGCCCCGGCTTATCACCTGCAAAACATCTCCAATGTCGCCTTCACCGGCAATGCGATTACGGATATCCTCAGGGCTTACCCATTTTTCCCAGCGGTATGCCTGGGAGGAATGGAGGGTTGCCACCGATGAGTAGGACGCAGGCCGTGCCCGGATCCACCGGACCAGTTCATCCGGGGGCAGCCAGGTTGTTCTGAGCGGAAGCAGTTTATCCGGTACTGCCGACATAAAGGCATCGTAGCCCCATACCGAGCGGCTGTCTTCGCTGTATCCTCCGTGATTAGCGGAGTAATATGCCTGCAAGGGTTGCCCCCCTGCTTTCATATACATGCCTCTGGTCGCGTCCACCGCGGCGGTCGTTGCCGGCGCTTCTCCGCCAGCCCCACGGTAGGCGGCGGAAAGTACCGAACCATACAGATCAAAGCCCTGTTCCTGGTATTGCCCCAGGAACGCCAGGGTATACGACCGGGCGGCGATTGCCTGGGCTTTCAGGGCTTCGAAGGGCCAGTATGCGGGCATTTCGGCGGGAATAACACCGTAGAGGTATTCTTCGATATTGAGGCTGTTCACCAGGGTGATTCCCCCCGGTTCCGGACGGAATTCGAGGCGGCCCCGGTAGGAACGGTCTTCGGTAGCACTAGCGGCAACCATAGTCGTATTTTCCGGATCCTGATATGCAAGAATCACCGGTTTTTCGGAGATGATGATGGTCCCGCCCCGATTCTGAATGCGGAGCTTCCCCTGCTGCATTTCCACCCACAATTCTTCCCGGGCTTCCCCTGCAAATAACTGCGTTCCCGTGATGAACCGGAGCGTATAAGCTCCCCCGGTTTTCACAGCTATTGAGGACTGGGCTTCCGTAAGCCCTATCCGTACCACGACCATACCCTCCGCTTCCTTGCCCAAGGCTTTCACCCGTGGCGGGTTGGCACTGATTCTCCGGCGTTCCGGAGGCCGATTCCGATCCTCCCCGCCCCCGGGCAGCACCCCGCTGAGACGGTTACGGAGTTCACCCAAACGCTGGGTAAGATTCCCATTATTAGGAAAGGCGCTTGCGGCCTGGCTCAAGTAATCGTAGGCTTCTTTGTAGCGGTTCTGGGCAAGGAGGAGTTCAGCCAGCGGAACCAGGGTGAAGGCAAGCCCCGGTTCTTGACGGAGCGCGGTTCTGAAGCAGGTTTCCGCTTCTGCAGGGGCGGAGGCAGCCAGCAACTCCCCCAGCATGAACCATCCCACAGGACGGAAGTTTTCAGCGGCAAGGCTTTTTCGCAGCATTTCAATCGCCTTCCCCGGATTTCCCGTATCACGGTAGAGCATGGCCTCATAAAACAGGATTTCGCTTGTCTCTTTCGTAAAAGGAAGCAGGGAGGCTGCATCTTTATACTTTCCCGCGAGACAGAGGGTACAAAAAAGCTCCCCCTTGATGTCAGGATCATCAGGTTTGGCCCGGCGTATATCCTCCAATAAGAGGATGGCGCGCTCCACATTTCCCCGTTCCCGATAGAGGGGGACAAGTTCTTCTTTAATACGTAGCTTTTTTGGTTCCAGCCGGAGGAGCCGCTCAAGATTGGTGATACACCCCTCAATATCGCCCTGGTAATATGCCATTATGGCCTGTTCTTCTTCCGTGACTGATGGGTACGGAGGGACCGGCGGAATTGAGGGGGGGAGTGAAACCGAGGTTACCGATGGACTGGAGTTGAACGGTGAAGTTACCAGGGGGGGCACAGCTGCGGAGGTCGGTGGCGAGGCCGGCGGAGCCGATGGACTTGAAGGCTTAGGCGAAGTCGAAGGCGGCGATGAAGCAGGGGAAACCGGGGGGCTTGAAG
>JAITNP010000199.1 GCA_031290455.1 Treponema sp.
CGGCGCAAAAAATCGAAGCCGGCACATTCGCGCTCAGAAAATGCCTTCCCAATACCGGCTATGTTCCGCTGCCAGGGCGGTAACCACAGCAATGACCCGTTCAACCTGGGCCTGTTTCATTCCCGGCCAGATGGGAAGGGATATGACCTGCTCGAAACTTTTCAGGGATTCGGGGAAATCCTCGGGCAAAAGGTTATACCGCTTTCTATAATAGGGCATAATATGGAGGGGAATGAAGTGTACCGAAACCCCGATGCCCGCGTCTTTCAATTTTTCGATAAAGGCGTCCCTGGATAGGGAAAGCCCTTCTGGGTTGAGGCGCAGGGGATAGAGGTGCCGGGCATCCCCGGCGCCCGTGGGAGGCAAGAGAAAATGAGCATCCCCCCGGAAGGCATCATCGTAGGCCCGGGCAATCTCCTTTCTCATGTCCAGGAGGTCAAAGGCCCTGGTAAGCTGGACCCGGCCCACTGCGGCAAGCAGGTCCGGCAGGTTGTACTTGTACCCCGCCTCAACCACCTCATAATACCAGGAGGCATTGGTATCGGTGTAACGGTTCCATACGTTCCGGTCTATGCCGTGGGAGCGCATCACGGCGATACGGCCGGTGATCCTGGGGTCCCCACTCACCACCATGCCCCCCTCTCCGGTAGTGAGGGTCTTGGTGGCATAGAACGAGAATACCCCCGCGTCGCCAATGGTCCCCGCCCAGGAGCCGTTTTTGAGGCGGGAGGGAAAGGAATGGGCGGCGTCTTCTATCACCTTGAGACCGTAACGGGCGGCGATTTGCATGATGGCTTCCATGTCGCAGGGAAGTCCGCCGTAATGAACAGGGATGACCGCCTTGGGCTGTCCTTGCGGACCAAAGCCTTCATGTCCACCATCGGCGTTCTTGCCATGCCGCGGGGTATAGGCGGGTAAGCCCTGGGAAAGCCGCTCCAGGGTTGCTTCCAGAGCCTTGGGGTCAATATGAAAAGTACCGGGGGCCACATCCACAAACACGGCGTCCGCCCCGAGATAGCGGACGACTTCAGCGGTGGAGGTGAAGGTATAGGAAGGAACCAGGACCACATCCCCCGGACGGATGCCGCAGGCTTCGAGGGCAAGGTGTAGTCCGCTTGTGGCGGAGTTCACTGCCAAGGCGGTAAGGGGGGCATCACCATGCGGGGTGGATGGTTCCTGGGGAAAAGCTTCGAAAAAGGCGGCGAATTCTTTTTCAAAGGCCAAGGCTTCCTGTCCCGTGGTAAACCAGCCTGAGCGAAGCACCCGGATGACCGCCGCTTCCTCCTCTTTTCCGGTAAAAGGACGGGCAAAAGGAATATTATCCATAGGAACCGCCGTAGGAGCCACGGTTTCCTGCGGACAGGCTGGGAAGGGCCTCCCCCAGGATGTTTCGCAGGCGTTCCTGATCCCGGTACACCCCCTGCTGGGCCGGATCAAAACAACAGATGGGCCGTAAGGCATCCATGAGCGCCTTGAGGTCCCCTGCAAAGGGCTGTTTCCGTTCAATTTTTAATATCCGGTCAAACTCGGTATCGGTAGGAATTTCATCCTCCCCCCAGAGCTTTTCGTCGAGCCGTTCTCCAGAACGAAGGCCCACATACGCAATCTTGATGTCCTGCTCCGGTTCAAAGCCGTAGAACCGGATCATCTGCTCTGCCATGTCCCGGATCCGCACCGGTTCCCCCATGTCCAGGAGGTAGAGGTTCCCGGTTTTTCCGACTCCTCCCGCCTTAAGCACCAGGGAACATGCCTCCGGGATGGTCATGAACCAGCGCCGTACATCGGGATGGGTTACCGTGATAGGACCGCCCTGCTCAATCTGCTGCTGGAACAGGGGCATGATGGATCCCCGGGAACCAAGGACGTTCCCGAAACGGACCACCATGAAATTGAGTCCTCCGGCGTCCATCCCGGAGGAGGATTCGGCGGCAGCATCCAGAACCATCCGTTCGCAGATGCACTTGGACGCTCCGTACACCGACACGGGATCCACTGCCTTATCGGTGGTGATGTGGACGAAGCGCTTGACCCCATGTTTCCGGGCAGCCCAGATAAGGTTATCCGTCCCAAATACATTGTTTTCTATGGCCGCCACAGGATTTTCTTCCATCATGGGCACATGTTTATACGCCGCCGTATGAAAAACCACATCCGCCTTAAGCCGTCCCAGAATCCAATCCATGTAGTCCCGGTCCTTGAGGTCCCCGATGATGGGCACCAGGGAGGCTTTTTCACCAACCCCCTCTTCCTGGAGCAGGTGGAGTTCCCGATCTATCTGGTAGATTGAATTTTCCCCATGACCGAAAAGGTAGAGCCGGGCGGCGCCCCCGGAAAGGAGCTGGCGGCAGAGTTCGCTCCCGATGGAGCCTCCGGCGCCGGTAACGAGCACCCGCTTCCCCCGGAGGTAGACGAGGCTTTGCTTGAGGTTCACCGCTACCGGGGTACGGCCCAAAAGGTCCTGGGGATCAATGGAACGGGTTTGTATGAGGTGGGCGTCCCCTTCGATGATTTGGGAAATCCCCGGCAAGATCCGAATCCGCTGGAAACCGGCCCGCTTGAGGATCCCGTAGATCTCCTTGAGGTATTCCCGGGAAGCGCTCGGTATAGCGATGATGGCTTCATCGGCGTTCTGCATGGCAAGGAGCCGGGCCACATCCCGAATGGGACCCAACACCGGGATACCGTCGATTTTCCGGCCTATTTTTTCAGGATCATCATCCAAAAAGGCCACCACCTCACCAAAGATGGCCTTAGCCTTGATTTCATGGGCCAAGGTCTGTCCGGCAAACCCCGCCCCGATAATATATAAACGTCCCGACTTAAAGGTGGTCATAGGTGTTTAGATAAACCGATCCCCATGCCTATGACACCGCCCCGATGACTTCAAATGCCAAGTCAATGGAAAAGGAATCATCATAGAGATCCAGTTTGATCTTTGCCCTCCCTTTTCTCTTATCGACCTTAATTATCTTTCCCTCAAGCCCCATCAGAGGACCTTCGATTACCACTATCCGGGAATTCTCATCAAAATACACCTTGGACTTTCCCGCCACTGGACCGACCTTTTTGATAAAATGGAGTACCACCTCCAGGTCCTTATCTGCCAAGGGGGTGATATTCTGATTGGATCGTAAAAAACGATAAAATCCCTCGGTTTTACGGAAGGCCCAATGGTAGTTGATGATCGTATCATCCTCCCCTAGTTCAATGAAAATATAACCCGGAAATATCGGCGTTTCCGAAGGGATAGTCGCTCCTTTCCGCCGGATATCGAGTTTTCGCTGGGGAAAATAAATTTCAAGGGTAATTTCGGGATGGAGGGCCCTGAACAGTTTGATGTACTTGTCTTCTCCCCTCGTTTTAACCTGAAGGGCATAATAACTCATCATAATAATTCAGTGTACTATAATATAACGCCACCAATAAAGCCCCCGCCTTCCCCCACCAAGTAATCAAACACCAGCAATGGCAGAAAAGCGGCATGTACACTCCCCACCCCCCGCCGGGGAAGCGAAAAATCCCAGGATGTCCACTTGACCGAAGCCGTGCAGCGGCAAGCGTGGACGTCCTGG
>JAITNP010000253.1 GCA_031290455.1 Treponema sp.
CAAAATGCCCGGATGAAACAGCTATGCCTCCATAAAACGGCTGCCGATTTATCGGACTGATTCGGTCCTTCTTCTGTTGGGTTTTTCAGTGTCGTATCATGGGGCTGTGAATAGTAACCTACTCATAGCCGTTGCATTGCTCCCATGTAGGACATGAGCTTTGACAGGATAGGCGCTCAGATGGCTGGTATACAATCGCTCCTCTATGATAAACTATATCCCATACATACTGCTATGATGGAGGTACACCATGGGTGATACGCAGGATATGGCACTATTAGGGGATGAGGCGGTGGCTCTGGGCAGCCTCCACGCGGGGGTGAGCGCTGCTTACGGGTATCCCGGTACCCCTTCAACGGAAATTCTTGAATATCTCATTGCTTCGTATGAAAAAGGCGGCCCCGTGGCCCGGTGGTGCGTCAATGAAAAAACCGCTCTGGAAGCGGCCTTGGGGGTGTCTTTTGCGGGCCGGCGTGCCCTGGTAACCATGAAGCATGTGGGGCTTAATGTAGCCTCTGACCCCCTTATCAACGGCAGTCTCCTGGGGATCAAGGGGGGGCTGGTCATTGCGGTGGCGGATGATCCGGGGATGCATAGCTCCCAGAATGAGCAGGATTCCCGGTTTTACGCAGCCTTTGCCCTGATTCCCTGCCTGGAGCCTCGGAATCAGCAGGAGGCCTACGATATGGCGCGGGAAGCCTTCGAGGTTTCCGAAAGGTTTCATGTGCCTGTGGCGCTGCGCCTGACGACCCGGCTTTCCCATGCGCGGGCCGCGGTGATACCCGCCGATGTTCGGGAGCAAAATCCCCGTGCCAAGGTGCAAGAAAAAAATCAGTGGATGCTCCTTCCTGCCTATGCTCGGCGGAATTATGTCTCCCTCATCGACAAACAAAAGGATATCCTCGCCTGGTCCACGGCGCATCCGGCCAATAAACTGGAACTTGAAGGCAGGGATACCTCCCTTGTGGTCATTACCGCCGGACTGGGGGGTAACTATTACGAGGAAAACCTGGCAGATTTAGTGGCATCCCGGGGTGGGAAGGTGCCGGTCCGGCTCCACATCGGGGCCTACCCTATACCAAGAGAAGCGGTCCGCAGGGTGTGCGAAAAGGCCGAAAAGGTGCTCGTCATTGAGGAAGGGCAGCCCTTCATCGAAGAAAAGCTCCGGGGATTGCTCCCACAGAAAAGCGCGATAACTGGTAAATTAGATGGTACGGTGGTACGGACCGGCGAGCTTGACCCGGACAATGTACGCCGTGCCCTGGGGCTTGTTCCCCGGCCCCGCGTTTTAACCGCAGGTGTTGCGATTTCCCCGCTACCGGGCCGGCCTCCCCAGCTTTGTCAAGGTTGTCCCCACAGCGACAGCTACGAGACCATCAAGCAGGCGGTGGCGGACCTGGATCCGACACCAGGGCATCCAACGGTGGCCATTACTGCGGACATCGGCTGCTATTCCCTGGGGGCCATGCCCCCCTACGCGGTACCCGAATCCATCGTCTGTATGGGGGCTTCTATTGGCATGGCCAAGGGCGCTTCCGATGCGGGGATACCCTACGCAGTCGCTGTTATCGGGGACTCCACCTTTCTGCATTCGGGCATTACCGGGCTTATTGACGCAGTAGCCGCCAATATCCCCATGACCCTGATCATTCTCGACAATTCCACCGTGGCCATGACCGGCTGCCAGGAAACCATGATCCCCTCGGTTAAGCTCCGGGAACTCATCCGGGGAGTCGGGGTTACAGACGCGCATCTTATCGAACTGGAAGCCAAAAAGCAGCTTATCACGGAAAACGCCGCCCGGCTCAAAGCGGAAATTGAGTACCCCGGTCTTTCGGTGGTTATTTTTAAGCGGGAATGCCTGGAGGCTGCCCGGAAACGGCGAACTATCCTGAAGCAAGAGGATACAAAAAATCCAGTAACGACAAAACTCCTCACTCCCTCCCGCCTTGGTCATAAAAAGGACATCATCCTCGCCGGGGTGGGCGGCCAAGGAGTGCTCTCCATCGCCGCCATCATTGCCCAGGCCGCGGTTAAAGCGGGGCTTTCGGTGCGCCAGTCCGAGGTACACGGCATGGCCCAGCGGGGGGGCGCGGTGCTGTCCCACCTCCGCATATCCGACAAGCCCATCTCCTCGGACCTGGTACCCCAGGGCGGGGCGGATCTTATCATCTCCATGGAAGTCCTTGAAAGCCTCCGCTATGTTTCCTGGCTTTCCCCGGAGGGCGCCCTGGTAACTGCGGCGGAACCCATTGTCAATATTCCCGATTACCCTGATCTGAGCCTCATCATCAAGGCGATTGAAGGGTTCCCCCGGTACCGTATTGTCCAGGCTGCGGCCCTGGCCAAAGAAGCGGGTCTTGCCCGGGCAGTCAACATGGTCATGGTGGGGGCGTCCGCTCCTTTCCTCCCTATTCCGGTTGCAATACTGGAAGACACCATCACAGGCCTTTTCGCATCCAAGGGCGAGGCCATTGTTGGGGCGAACCAGCAGGCGTTTCAGTTGGGGCGTAATGGGGTTGATCCTCACTGCGGAGCCGAAAAAGGATGTAATGCATGACCTACCAGTACTGGAACCCCAGGATGGAGACCTTGCCCCGGGCGGAACTGGAGGCATATCAGCTTACCAAGCTCAAGGACCTGGTACGGTATGCCCTGCGGACCCCTTTCTACCAAAAGCGCCTTCACCAGGCGGGTATCAAGGATGGGGAGGATATCAAGACCCTCGGGGATCTCAAGCGGATCCCCTTCGCCACAAAGCTCGACCTCCGTGCGGCGTTTCCCTATGGGCTTCTCAGCATCCCCCTGGATGAGGTGGTCCGGCTCCACGCCTCTAGTGGTACCACCGGAACCCCCACCACGATCTATTTTAATAAAGAAGACATCATCCGCTGGACCGGTTTCGTTGCCCGGTCCATCTACGCCACCGGGTGCAATAAGACCGATGTGTTCCAGAACATGATCACCTACGGCCTCTTTACCGGGGGCCTCGGCTTCCATTTCGGGGGTGAAGCAGTGGGGATGCTGGTGATTCCCTCAGGATCGGGAAACACCACCCGGCAGTTTAAGCTCATGCAGGACTTCGGTACCACCGTGGTTCACGCCACCCCCAGTTTCCTCCTCCATGTGGAAGCGAAGATGCGGGAGGAGGGGATTACCCGGGAAAGCCTTAAACTGAAACGGGCCTTTGCCGGGGCAGAGCCGTATTCGGAGGATACGAGACGGCGTATCGAGGAACTCCTCAAGATCGATGTGTACAATTCCTACGGGCTTTCGGAGATGAACGGTCCCGGGGTTGCCTTCGAGTGCCAATGCAAGAACGGCCTCCACCTCTGGGAGGACGGGTACATCGCCGAGATCATAAACCCTGATACCCTTGAACCAGTGCCGGAGGGGGAAACCGGGGAACTGGTACTCACCTGTCTCTGCCGGGAGGCCACCCCCATCCTGCGGTACCGCACCCGGGACCGCTCCGGCTTCTACACCGAGCCTTGTTCCTGCGGCAGAACCCACCGCCGGCTCTACCGCATCACCGGCCGTACCGATGACATGCTCATCATCAACGGGGTCAACCTCTTCCCCAGTCAAATCGAAGAGGTGATCATGTCCATGAAGGAAGTGGGGAACAACTACTGCATCGTGGTGGAAAAGGAAGGGGTTTTGGACCGGCTCACGGTCAAGACCGAGGTGGGACCGGATATCTTCATGGATGATGCCCGGCCCCTCAATGCCCTGAAAGAGCGGATCCGCAAAACCCTCCAGGCATGCATCACCATTAATCCCCGGGTGGAACTGCATGAGAGCGGGAGCCTTCCTGTGTCGGAGGGCAAGGCAACACGGGTCCAGGATAATAGACCCAAGGATGTGTAATCTTATGAAATGTATAGTGCTTATTATTGACGGCATGGGCGGTGGCATCGGGGTACAGCTCATCGGGAGGCTGAAAGAACTGGCTGATAAGGACCTGGAAATCATCGCCTTGGGTACCAATGCGGTTGCCACGGAGCGGATGGTAAAGGCCGGGGCGCACCGGGGTGCGACCGGGGAGAATGCCATCCGGGTTTCCGCTTCTCTGGGGGACTTCATCCTGGGACCTATTGGTATCGTCATCATGAACAGTTTAATGGGAGAGATCACCCCGGTTATCGCGGAGGCTATTCTTAAAGCCCCAGGGGACCGGATCCTCCTGCCCCTGCAGCAGGAACATTTTTTTCTGGCCGGGCTGGAACCGCTTCCCCTTGCCAAGATGACGGATAAGGCTATCGAGATTTTCAAGGAGCGGCGTTCCCGCATACCCTTAAACGGCCATTGAACCGTGTTGTTACGGCGGTGCGTTACACGATAAGCATCGCATCGCCGTAACTGAAGAACCGGTACCCTTCCCTGATCGCTTCGGCATAGCTATCCAGGATAAACTCCCGGCCTGCAAAGGCCGAGACCAGCATGAGCAGGGTGGACTCCGGGGTGTGAAAGTTGGTAACAAGACTATCCACCACCTTGAAGGTATAACCGGGATACATGAAGATCGCGGTGGTCCCCTTTCCTGGGGTCAGGTTCCCCGCATCCCAGGCCGATTCCAAGGTACGGAGGCTGGTGGTCCCCACGGCAATGACCTTCCGGCCCGCAGCCTTGGCCTGCTCAATCCGGCGGGCCGTCGATTCATCAATGCTGAAGGCTTCCTCGTGCATCCGGTGATCTTCAATGTGTTCGGTCCGCACCGGTAGAAAGGTCCCCAGTCCCACATGGAGGGTGATAAAGGCCGTTTCTATGCCCCCCAGTTCCAATTGGGAGAGGAGTTCATGGGTAAAGTGAAGCCCCGCGGTGGGGGCCGCAGCGGACCCGATGGATGCGGCGTACACCGTCTGGTACCGTTCGCTGTCAGCAAGGACATCCTCCCGCTTGATATAGGGCGGCAGGGGGATGTGGCCGTATACATCAAGCCACTCATCGCCCAGGGGACGGTCAAACCGGATAATTCTAAACTCCCCCTCCTCGCCGGTAATCTCCCCCTCGGTTCCACCTGCAAATACATACCGGCTCCCGGAACGCCGCCGCCGGGCGCGCTGCACCAGGGATTTCCAGGTCCGGTCATCCAGGCTTGTTACCAGCAGAAACTCAACCGGAGCGCCGGTTGCTGCCGAGACTCCCCGGATCCGGGCCTTGCGTACCTTGGAATTGTTGAACACCAAGAGGGAACCTGGTTCCAGGAGTTCCGGTACATCCGCAACCCAATGGTGGGTGCGGCTGTTGGTACGCCGGTCCAGCACCATGAGCCGGCTGCTTCCCCGGTGTTCCGGGGGAAACTGAGCGATTAACCCTTCGGGAAGGTCAAAAGAGAAATCCGTTCGCTTCATACGGTAATCCTAAAGCCGTATCACTCCGGACAGTGGCAGTACTTTTAACCAGACCCAGATGTTTGTATGCCAGGTCGGTTACCAGCCTGCCCCGGGAGGTACGCTGCAACAGCCCCGACTGGATGAGATAGGGTTCGTAGTAGTCTTCCAGGGTATCCACCACCTCCCCCACGGAGATGGCCAGGGTTTCAGCCCCTACCGGCCCCCCGTTATACCGCTCGATGATAATACGGAGGATATCCCGGTCGTGTTTTTCCAGGCCCAGAAAATCGATCTCAAGCCGTTTAAGCCCTTCTTCTACCACCTGAGGGGTGATGGAAGCTGCCCCCAGGACCTGGGCAAAGTCCCGTATGCGCCGGAGGAGCCGGTTCGCCACCCGGGGGGTCCCCCGGGAAGAAATCGCCAGGAGCGCGGCGGAGTCCGGTTCAATCGCAATCTTCAGTATTCCGGCGGAACGCCGGATAATGGTTTCCATGTCCGCCTGTTCATAAAAGGAGAACCGGCAGGTGATACCGAAGCGGCTTACCAGGGGGCTTGAGACATTCCCCGCCTTGGTCGTGGCCCCCACCAGGGTAAAAGAGGGGATGGGAATCCTGATGGTCCGGGCGCTCGGCCCCTGCCCGATGATCCAGTCAAGCTCGTAATCCTCCATGGCGATATAGAGCATTTCTTCGATAGTGGGTTTAAGCCGGTGTATCTCGTCGATGAAGAAGACCGTCTTTTCTGATACGGTGGTGAGGATCCCTGCCAGGTCCTTGGGCTTATCCAGGGCCGGGGCGGAAGTTACCTTGAAATCCGTCCCCAGTTCATGGGCCACCACCTGGGCCAGGGTGGTCTTGCCCAGCCCCGGTGGTCCGGTCAAGAAAAGGTGATCCAGGCTTTCGTTCCGGCCCTTGGCAGCGGTAATAAAAACCGCGAGATTGTCCTTCATCGCGGCCTGGCCCACAAATTCCTTCAGGTTCCGGGGCCGCAGGGAAACATCCCGCTCATCCTCGGCCAGGGGCTTCTCAGGGTGTACAACCCCCTCTCCGCTGGATTGCTCCCCAAGGGGATCTCCTTTGGGAACGTTCGGAGGGTCCCCTTTGTTGGAATGCTTCCCCTGGGGCTTTACCGCACCCTCGGGTTGTGCTTTTTTCATATATGAAAGAACTATAGCCCGGTATGGATGGCTTGGCAATAAGAAGAGAACGGACGCAGAGTGGTCCGTAGATTACCGATACTTGTATCCTCTTGTTTTCTGTGAATAATACAAAAGAAGATTAAGAAAAAAACTATTTTTTGAAATAAAGAATCCCCGCCGCAGAGTGGCGGGGTATTGAAGATTTCTCCATGAAATCCTATAGTATACGGGGGAACAAATCCCCCGCACCCCCAGTTTACGCTCCAAGGGGCGGGGTGTATTAAACCCCCACCGTGAAGGTGCTGAGTCGCGCTCCATGCGAGCGTGTGGATTGAAACAAATAAGGTGTAGGTATGCGTTTGGTATGTCTTGATCTTGAAGGGGTACTTGTTCCCGAAATATGGATAGCCTTTTCCGAAGCCACGGGGGTTGGCGCATTGCGGCGAACCACCCGGGACGAGCCTGATTATGATACGTTGATGCGGTTCCGCATAGATATTCTGGGGCAACAGGGCCTTAAACTGGCGGATATTACCCGGGTCATCGGTACCATGGAACCGCTGGAAGGGGCGGTGGAATTTACCAAGGCCCTCAAAGAAAGGACAGAGCTTATCATCCTTTCCGATACCTATGAGGAATTTGCCCGGCCCCTCATGGCGAAACTGGGATACCCACCCCTGTTCTGCAACAGCCTTGTAACCACCCCGGATGGAACCATCACCGGGTACCGGCTCCGTCAAAAGGATGGCAAGAAGCATGCGGTACGGGCATTTAAGTCCCTCAACATAGCAATTTTCGCCGCAGGAGATTCTTTTAATGATTTAGCCATGATCCGCGAGGCCGACAAGGGATGCCTGTTCAGGGCGCCCCCATCCATAAGAGCATCCTGCAGGGATATCCCCTCGGTGGACACCTATGATGCATTGCTGGCGCAGATAGACCGGTTTCTCGACTCGTAAGCAGATTATCCTCATGCGCACTTCAGCGGTGATAAGACCTCGATTAGCGCCGTTATTTCGAAGGCGGTCCTATATTTACAATCCTGACGGTTATGGTATATATTAGTATATTAGTCATATTATAGAGAGGTAGTTATGACGGAACGACGGGTTTATGTTGATTATAATGCGACCACCCCCCTCAAGGATGAGGTCAAGGCCGCTATGATAAGGGATTTCGAGGTGTACGGGAACGCCTCCAGCTTGCACGCCGCCGGACGATTGGCCCATGCCAGGGTTGAGGAGGCCCGGAATGCGGTGGGGGAACTCCTCGGGGCGCCTCCGGGGGATATTATCTTTACTTCCGGGGGGTCAGAGTCGAACAACACGGTGTTCCAGACCATGCGGCGCCTCGGTTCGGGCCCGGATGGGAGGGTACTCGCTGAGGGACGAACCGAAATCATCACCACGGCCATTGAACACCCCTGTGTGTTTAATTCGGCGGAATTTCTGAAAACCCTCGGATTTAGAGTAACGTTTCTGTCGGTGGATGAGTATGGGACCGTCAAGCTTGATGCGCTGAAAGCCGCGTTAAATGAACAGACCCTTTTTGTCTCGGTGATGATGGCCAATAACGAAATAGGGACCATCCAGGATATTAAGGAAATTGCCAAATTGGTGAAGGATGCCGGTGCGTGGATGCACACCGATGCGGTTCAGGCTGTGGGAAAGATACCGGTCAATGCCGCGGACTTGGGGGTGGATTACCTCACCATGTCGGCCCATAAGATCTACGGACCCAAGGGCATAGGCGCCCTGTATGTGCGGAAGGGGGCGCCCATCTTTCCCCTCATCCACGGTGGTCATCAGGAAGATGGCTTCCGGGCGGGAACCTACAACAACATCGGTATTCTGGGGTTTGGGAAGGCTGCTGCCCTTGCATCCCGGGAGGTAGGCCGGTACGGTACGGAACTCGCGGCCTTGCGGACCCGGCTTCGGGAGGGTCTGCTCGCAAAGGTCCCGAACGTTAAGATCAATGGGCATCCCCAGCAGGCGCTCCCCAATACCCTCAATGTTTCCTTTCCCGGCGCCGAGGGGGAAGCGATTCTGCTTTCTTTGGATATCAAGGGGATTGAGGCTTCCACCGGTTCTGCCTGTGCATCGGGTAGCCTGGAGCCATCCCATGTGCTTCTGGCCATCGGGGTGGGGCCTGAGCTTGCCCATGGGTCCATACGCTTTAGTTTGGGATGGGGGGTTACTGCGGAGGATGTTGACTACATCATTGAGACCGTGCCTCCTATCATCGCACGGCTCAGGGCCATGTCAACCTTAGCCTAACAACAAGTTTATCAAGGAGCGTGTTATGTCTGATTGGTTATATTCTGATACGGTGAAGGATCATTTCACCAATCCCCGCAATGTGCTGCTGGGGGAGGAAGGGAGTTTCCCCGCCGACGCACGGGGACAGACCGGAAACATTAAATGCGGAGATCAGATGCTGATGCTCCTTAAGATTAAGGACGACATCATCACCGATGTGCGGTGGAAAACCTATGGCTGCGCCAGTGCCATTGCGTCCACCAGTATGCTTTCCGAAATCATCAAGGGTATGAACATCAAGGATGCCTATACCATCAGGCCCGAGGACCTGGTTGAAAAGCTGGGGGGGCTGCCGAATTACAAGATCCACTGTTCCGTCCTGGGGGATAAGGCCCTGCGGACCGCGATTGACGATTACCTGGAAAAAACCGGGCGGGCCGGGATGCTCAAGGAAGCGTCCACCGAGATTTGTCATTGCCTAGGGATTACCGATAAGGACATCGAAAACGCCTTTCATAATGGCGCCCGTACCTGGGAGGCATTACAGCAGGCCACGAAGATAGGAACCGACTGCGGCACCTGTCAGCAGAAGGCCCTGGAATTGCTCCACGAATTTGCCCATATTTATGGAAACTAATATAAGGAGAAATAATGATGAAGAAAACAAGTTCTTTTTTGTTTTTAGCAGCGGTGTTGGCGCTTCTGTCCGGGTGTGGGGGGAAATCCAGTACTGGAACCGGCGGGGCCACAGGGAATGTACCTGCCACAGGGAATGACAAGCACTTGATCGTTGTGGTCAATCCTGATTATGAGAGCTTTGACCCGGCGATTGCTTATGAACCCTATGGGTCAATGATCATTCATGCCTGCTATGATAATCTGGTTGAATTTGATGGCAGTCTTGAAAATTTGGTGCCTGCGGTTGCCGAAAGTTATGGAGTATCCGATGATGGATTGACCTATACCTTCAAGTTGCGCTCAGGTATTCGATTTGCCAGCGGTAATCCCCTCACTGCGGCAGACGTCAGGTGGAGTATTGAGCGGGGTATCAATATCAAGGGGAATGCCTCATTTATGGCAGCGGGGATCACCGGTATTGATGCGCCGGATGATGCTACGGTTATCTTTCATGTCAAGGAACGGGATCCCTCGTTCCCCATTGAGCTTGCCTTCAATTTTTTCGCTATTCTTGATAGTAAGACTGCCACTGCCCAGGGTGCCACTAATGCGCCGGACGCCGCTACCACGGATACTGCTAAAACCTGGCTTGATACCCATGCGGTGGGCAGCGGTCCCTATCAGATTGAGTCCTACACGCCCAAGGTTGCGGTGGTCTTAGTGCGGAATCCCCATTATTGGGGTAAAGCGCCCTACTACGACAAGATCACCGTCAGCACCGTAACGGATTCCAACACCCAGTTGATGATGCTCCGGGCCGGGGATGTGGATATCGCCTTCAACTTGGGTGCGGAGCAGATCAAGGGATTGGCGGGTGTTTCAGGGATCACCATTCTGGATGCCCAGTCCCTGACCTCGAGTTTCCTGTTGATGAACCGGGACCCTGCAATCGGTGGTCCGGTGGCGAATCCGAAGGTCCAGAAGGCGATCCGCCTGGCCCTGGATTATCCCGGCATTCAGACCATCGCCGGTCCGGGCATGCATACCCCTGCCGCGCCGTTCCCCCTGGGGCTGCTGGGTTCTTTGCCTCCGGTCAATGTCTCGGGGTACCCCAAGGTGGCGGAAGCCAAAGCGCTCTTAGCTGAAGCGGGGGTGGGTAGCGGATTTTCGACCAAACTGTACGTTCCCACTAATACGGTGGTTGGGGTGGAACTCCTCACCCTGGCGCAAAAACTCCAGCACGATCTCGCCGCCATCGGCATTACGGCAGAGCTCGTTCCTGAAAACATAACCATTTCCCTGGAAACCTATCGGACCGGACGGCAACCCCTGGGACTCTGGTACTGGAGCCCGGATTACCCTGATAATAACAGTCAACTCGCCTTCCTGCCCGGGAATACCGTTGGCCTTCGCGCTAACTGGACCGTCGCAGGTAATCCCACTTTGGCTGCCCTGGGCACACAGGCTGCATCGGAAACCGATCAGGCCACGCGGATAGGACTCTTTAACCAGATTCAACAGACTATGATTGAAGATACCCCCTTTGCCATGTTGCTCCAGCATACCAGCCAGTACGCGGTGCGGACTGGCTTGACCGGGGCAACCTATCTTGAACTGTACCAGCTTGATCTGAAAAGAATCGCGGAGTAAGGAACCGTGCTGCGTTACCTGGCAAGAAGGCTTGTCTTACTGCTCTTTTTAATGATTGGTATTTCGTTGATCGTGTTCTTGTTGTCCCATGCGGTACCGAGCGATCCCGTGGTTGCCAATTTAAGCCAGCGTAATCTGGCGAATGAAGAAATGGTGGCGGCCTTTCGCGCAAAATGGGGGCTGGATAAGCCCCTGTACCGGCAATATATAACCTATCTGGGAAACCTGCTGCACGGGGATATGGGTATATCCATCCGTACCCAGCGCCCGGTATTTGACGATCTTGCCCGGTACTTTCCCGCCACCGTGGAGCTTGCCTGTCTCGGCATCCTCTTTGCGGTGATCTTCGGTATCCTCTTTGGGGTGATTTCGGCGATTAAACGCAACACCCTGACAGACCATCTTTTGCGGGGATTTTCCGTTTTTGGGGTATCGGTTCCTTCTTTTTGGCTGGCCCTAATCATGCTTTTCGTGTTTTATCTGGGACTCGGGATTGCGCCTGGTCCAGGACGGATTTCCGCACGGATCGCCCTGCCGGTTCATCGGACCGGTTTTTTCACCCTTGATGCCCTTGCCATGGGAAATTTCCCCCTGTTGCTGGATGTGATGAGCCACTTGGTGCTTCCCGGTATTTGCCTGGGGATGTTTACCATGGGGCTTATCACCCGGACGACCCGCTCCAACCTGCTGGAGATCCTCTCTCAGGATTATATCCGTACCGCCCATGCAAAGGGCCTGCGGGAAGGGGATGTGATCAGAAAACACGCCTTGGGCAACGCCCTAATTCCGGTGGTAACGGTTATTGGGGTGGGATTCGGTAATTTGTTGAGCGGCATGGTCCTGGTGGAAACCATTTTCGCCTGGCCCGGCATTGGACAATATGCCTTTCAGTCCGCGCAGAACCTGGATTTTCCGGCCATCATGGGGGTGTCCCTGTTGATTGCCCTGAATTACGTGATCATCAACCTGGTGATTGATCTGCTCTATGGATTCCTGGACCCCCGGGTACGGTACCGCTGATGTTGTGGCGTTTGTTAAAGCAGAACAAGTTATTCACCCTGGGTGTGGTGGTGTGCATCCTGTGGATCGTGATCGCCCTGATCGCCCCGCTGATTGCCCCCTATGATCCCTTGGCCCAGGACCTGAGCGCCCGTTTCGCCAACCCCGGGGGCAGCCACCTCTGGGGTACCGACAGCCTAGGCAGGGACATCCTCAGCCGGGTGTTGGTGGGCAGCCGTATTTCGATTGAAGGGGGGCTTCTGACAATTATCTTTGCCGCCCTGGTTGGGGTCATTTACGGCGGGGTTTCGGGGTTCATCGGCGGCATGGTGGACGAGATCATGATGCGGGTCTCCGAACTGGTCCAGGCATTTCCTACGATCATTCTGGCCATGGTGATTTCCACTGCCCTGGGTCCAAGCCTCTTGCACACCCTGCTGGCAATGGTAATCGTCTGGTGGCCCAATTACGCACGGGTCATGCGGAGCATGGTCATCCAGGTACGTTCCAACGAATATGTCGAAGCCTCCAAATCCTTGGGAGCCTCCGGGTTCCGTATCTTTTTCAAGGAGATTCTGCCGAACAGCATCGGTTCCATCATTGTGTTGGCAACCGTAGACTTCGGTAACGCGATCCTCCTCTTCTCAGGTCTCAGCTTTCTGGGGCTTGGTTCTCCCCCACCTACCCCTGAATGGGGCGCCATGGTATCTGACGGCGCCAACTATCTGACCTATTGGTGGATTGCCACGTTCCCCGGACTGGGTATCTTGACCATGTCCATGGGGGCCAACTTCATCGGGGATGGTATGCGGGATTTTCTGGATCCTAAGCTGCGGAAAGAGCTGTAGAGAGGATGCAAAGAACGCAGCGGAAGAAAAAATTATAAAAATTATGCATATGGTATCAATACGTCAGGAGTAATGTATGACGGACCGGGAAGCCTTTGGCACTGTTTTTGGGTAAAACCATACGAGAAACCCATAGTACATCCTCCGGGCCTTATCCGCGAAGCCCTTGAAATTAAAGATACGTATACCAATGTTTTCTGACTCAGAGATCATCCTTTTCCATCGGCCTTCCCAGCCTTAAGGCAAGTGGCCGTTTATGATGGAATCGTCCCTCATTTCGGCGTTCCCTTAGGGAAATGCTCCTGACCCGTGATTTCATCATGATAAGTAAAGATATTCGGGGATACTGGCGGGAACGGCATGATCTTTTTTCACAATAGTTACACGACCCCCTTGACAAAAAAAATCTTCTCGTATTAAACTGTACTCAGTTGTGGTTGAAGCCGCAATTTTCCTTCCGGTCTTTGAAAGACGCTTTGACTTGTTTACAGAAGTAGACGGACGATCAAACTAAAGGCTTAATTTTTGGGACGATGCTGTCCTCCATGAACAGACCTATGATGGGTCAAACGGAATAAATTCTCGTCGAGATAATCCCATGCGGAGATGAACTCCTAAAAAAATTGATTTTTATAGGAGTTATTATGAAAAAACTACTCGTGTGTACGGTAGCCTTATTATGCGCCGCCAGTCTCTTTGCCCAAGAAGCATCCCAGGCATTTAAGGTAAACGGTCTTATTGATAGCGGTATCGGTCTATTTGCAACAAACGAAGAGGACGTAGGCCCTTATGTAAGCGTCTGGGCGCCGGATGCCGAAGTAGAGAAATACCGCTTACAGTTTACCGGCACATACAATGGGTTTGATGGGCTTATCGGGGCAAAGTTCCGCATCAGGATTAATGGTGGAACGTTCCAGGGCAAATATGCTTACGGCTGGATTAATCTGCTTGACCATAAAATCACCATCAACGGCGGCCTTGTGGATAACGGCACCTGGAATACCGGCGGATT
>JAITNP010000255.1 GCA_031290455.1 Treponema sp.
CAGGCCGCCGAATATTATAACGGTTATTACGAAAACCATAACGCATGGATGGCCGGTTTCCTCCTGGCGAACAAACAGGATCAGGAAAATTTATCCCTTACCCATTGGACCGATTACAATTACGGCTACGGCGCCCTGTTTATCCGCTATCTGATTGACCGCTACGGCGATAGTGCAATAAAAAATTTATGCGCTACCAATCTGGCCGGTATTGCCGCGGTGGAAGCCGCTACGGGAGATGACTTTAACGATATCTTCACCGATTTTACCCGCGCCCTTATCATGTCTGGTACGGGCGATTCGAATGAAAGCCGGTATGCTTTCACTTCCCTTAATCTACGAAACATTCAAAGTCAAGACCGGGGTGGTCTTGTTATCCGCAATTCCCGTACAGCCGGGGAAAAGGTCACAGACAGCGTATATCCGTATTCCATAAGAACGCTGCGGTGGACCGGCCAATTCGGCGCTCTACGGCTCACGGGAAATACTGTTCGGGGAGATGTATTCGGACTTTCGCGGTAAAAACCGGAATACCCTGTTTCCGGATTCATTTCGGTCTCACCAATGCATCCATCAAATGAACCATTGTTTCCCTCTTTTCTCCATCTCATTAAGAGAAATATCCATCCATCCCCATGTATTGCGGTTCGTGGGACACGCTTTCGTCGTTGTTGGTCGCGTTTCTGGTCGGTGTGATTGCATATTTATGTCTTTCTTGCTAGACTTCTCTCCATGATTGTGATGAAATTCGGAGGCAGCTCGGTTGCCAACGCGGAACGGATCCGCCACGTTGCTCAGATTGTAGCGCCGGAACTCAAGCGAAAGCCGGTGCTGGTATTGTCCGCCATGGGGGATACCACGGATCACCTGTTAGAGGCTGCTGAACAGGCGCTCAAGGAAGGAAAAGAGGCCGTATCAATTGATAAAATAGAAGCACTGCACCTAAAAACCATAGAGGAACTGGGGATCCCTGCGTCATTGGCTCAGGAGGAGTTACAGCCCCTGTTGGAAGAACTGCGGGACCTGCTGGTGGGTATAGCCCTCATCAAGGAGTTGACCAACAAGACCAGGGATTATCTCGTGTCTTTTGGGGAACGGCTTTCGGTGCGGATTGTCGCTGCCTATTTCAACGCTCTTAAGATTAAAGCCCAGGCCCTGGATGCTTGGGATGCGGGGTTTCTTTCGAATTCAAAGTTTTCCTCCGCCTGGCTTTTAAAGGAAAGTTGGGACCTTATTCCCGGAAAATTGCACCCCCTGACCGATGGGGGAATCCTGCCGGTGCTTACCGGCTTCATTGCCAAAGATATGAACGGCGCCATCACCACCCTGGGACGAGGCGGGTCGGACCTCTCTGCCACGGTCATTGCCGTGGCCTGCGGGGCGGAGGAAGTCCAGGTTTGGAAGGATGTGGATGGAATTTTGACGGCGGATCCCCGGATCGTGCCGAATGCTCGTCCGTTGGACGCGGTTACGTACGAAGAAGCCGCGGAAATGGCCTATTTCGGCGCGCAGGTGCTCCATCCCCGGGCCATACAGCCCTGTACTAAAACCGGAACCCCGGTATTGGTGAAGAATTCCTACAATCCCCAGGCCCCGGGAACCCGGATTGTCGCGGCCCTTGATCAAAGGACCGGTCCGGTCCGGGTGATTACCTCCCGGAAAAATGTGGCCTTAGTGGACATTGTATCCACCCGCATGGTCGGACAGTACGGCTTTCTTGCGGAGGTGTTTTCCGAGTTCGCTAAACATGGCATTTCCGTGGACATGGTCGCTTCCAGTGAGGTCTCTATCTCCCTGACCACGGATGTGGCCAATGATTTGGAAGCCCTGAAGGACGACCTCTCCAGGATTGCCGCAGTAACGATCAAAACCGGCAAGGCCATTGTGACCATCATTGGGGATGTGCGCCGGTCCTCGGAAATACTGCACCGGGCCTTCGGGGTATGCACCGGTCTGGACATACCAGTGCAGATGATTTCTCAGGGGGCCAGTAAGGTGAACATCAGTTTCATTGTAAACGATACCCAGGCGGTGGCGGTGGTTAAGGGGCTGCATGAGGATTTCTTTGGGGGAGAGAGGAAAGAGGAGTGTAAGAAATGAGGAGTAGGGTATGAATATCGCTCTTATTGGGTATGGGAAGATGGGCCGGCTGATTGAAAGCCGGGCTTTAGAACGGGGGCATCGGGTTGTTGCGGTGGTGGAACCGGGGATAATGGACAGGGCGGCGGGGGGTACTGGCGCTGCCAAAGCCGGGGCTACTCCTTCGGGGGCGCGGATCCATAGGACCATTGGGGAAGCGGAGAACCTGGGAGATGCGGATGGGGCAATCGAATTTACCCGGCCTGATACGGCGGTGGAGAACATCAAGGCGCTGGCGGAGCGGAAAATCCCGGTGGTGGTGGGTACCACGGGCTGGTATGATCGGCTGGATGAAGTGAAGGCAGCGGTGGAAGGGGCGGGTTCTTCCCTGCTCTGGGCCTCCAATTTTTCTCTGGGGGTGAATCTTTTCTACCGGATCGCCGCCTTTGCCGCCGCCTTGGCAGACCCCTTCCCGGAATACGATGTGGCCGGCTGGGAGGCCCATCACAACAAGAAGGCCGACAGTCCCTCGGGGACCGCGAAGACCCTGGTGGAACGGGTGCTTGCCCAGATGAGCCGGAAAAACAAGCCAGTCTGGGAAAAACTGGACCGGCCTCCGGCACCGGATGAACTCCACTATCCCAGCCTCAGAATTGGTTCCCTGCCGGGGGTCCATACCCTGCTTTTTGATTCTCCGGCAGATACCATCACCATAACCCATACCGCCCGCAGCCGGGAGGGATTTGCCTCCGGGGCGCTGGTGGCCGCCGAATGGCTCCTCGGGTGTCCTGGTCCGGGGAAACCCGCCGGAACGGCCCGCCACGGAGTCTTTACCATGGATGACGTACTGGAGTGTTTTGTATGATACAGTTTAAGGGTGCCTACACGGCGCTCATCACCCCCATGCGGGAAAACGGCCGGGGAGTCGTTGAGATAGACTACGACGGCTTCCGCCGGCTCATTAATTTCCAGCTTGAGGGGGGCATTGACGGGCTGGTTCCCCTGGGAACCACCGGGGAAAGTCCGGTATTGGAACGAGATGAACAGGATAGGCTGATTCAGATTGCCCTGGAAGTAGTTAAGGGACGGGTTCCGGTTATCATCGGGACCGGTTCCAATTCCACGAAACATACGATTGAAAACACCAAACGGGCAAAAGCGCTGGGCGCGGACGCGGCCCTGGTGGTAACCCCCTATTACAATAAGCCCAATGACGAGGGGCTTATCCGCCACGTTGAGGCGGTGGCCCATGAAGCGGATTTTCCGATCATCCTCTACAACATCGCGTCCCGGACCGGGAAGAACATTACCGCACCGGTCATGGAACGGCTCTCCCGGATTCCGCACATTGTCGGGGTAAAGGAAGCCTCCGGGGATGTGAACCAGATGGGGGATATTATCCGGGATGTGGCGGGTGCACGGAAGGCCGAAGGAAAAGCCTTTGCGGTGTTCTCCGGGGATGATGCGCTCACCCTGCCGCTCCTTGCTCTGGGCGGGGATGGGATCATCTCGGTCATATCCAACCTGGTCCCCGGTAAGGTCGCGGCCTTGGTACGGGCCTGTGGCGCCGGTAACTTTGAGGAGGGCCGGAAGATCCACTACGAACTCCTGCCCCTCATCAAGGCCGCCTTTATCGAAACCAATCCCATCCCCATCAAGACCGCCTTATCCTGGGTAGGTCTTCCCGGAGGACCCCTCAGGCTTCCCTTGGGGCCTTTGGACCAGCAGCACGAGGCCCCCCTTCGGGCGGCCTTGGCAGGGTTGGGCATGGAAATCCGCGCTGTAGGTATTGATCCCGCAACGGTGAAAGTTCTATAGTTTAAGCCATAGGGGGTATCCATGAGCGAAACCTTTGATTTTACTATTGAAGAATTGGGAAAACGAAATATTAAATCGCCTATTGTTATGTCGAATGTTGCGGGTGATTTCATTGCGAACTATGTTACTGACGATCAATTTATTCGGCTGAGTCCGGAGGCGGTCTTGGGATCCCAGCCTTCGATTGAACGGAGCCAGGTTTTTGAGTGTGCCGGCCCCCGGGAGATGATCTATTTTATGCCGGCCCATGTGCACGCGGGGATCGTGAGCTGCGGTGGTCTTTGTCCGGGGATCAATGATGTGATTCGCGCCATCGTCCGGTGCCTCTGGTACCGGTACGGGGTGCGCCGGATTTCCGGGATCCGCTACGGGTACAAGGGGTTTCTCCCGGATTATCAGTACGGTACCAAAACATTAACCCCCGAGGCGGTTGATGATATCCATAAACTGGGGGGCACCTATTTGGGAAGCGCCCGGGGAGGCGGCAAGGAAGTAAGCTTTATTGTGGATGCCATGGAGCAGCTTAATCTGAACATGCTGTTTACCATAGGCGGTGATGGAACCCAGCGAGGTTCCCTGGATATTGCCGGGGAAGTGGGGAGAAGGAACCTGAAAATAGCTATGGTAGGGATCCCTAAGACCGTGGATAATGATTTTTCCTTCATACAAAAATCCTTTGGGTTTGATACGGCGGTAGCCAAGGCGGTGGAGGTCGTGGCCGCAGCCCACATGGAGGCCAGTTCCCAGATAAACGGTATCGGCCTGGTCAAGTTGATGGGCCGGGAATCAGGCTTTATCGCGGCGCACACGGCCCTGGCGAGTCACGAAGTTAATTTCGTGCTCATCCCTGAGGTTCCTTTTAACCTTGAAGGGTACAACGGCTTCCTGCATCACCTGGAAGAACGGCTTAAGAGCCGCAAGCACGCGGTTATTGTGGTGGCCGAAGGAGCCATGCAGGATCAATTGATCACCGAGGTGAAAACCGATGCCGGTGGGAACATCAAGATGGCTGATGTGGGTACCTACCTTCGGGACCGGATACAACAGCACTTTGACGAAAAGAAGATGGAGATCAACCTGAAATACATTGATCCCAGCTACCAGGTCCGGTCAGCCCCGGCAGTGCCCAGTGATTCTATCTACTGTGAGCGCCTGGGTAATGCGGCGGCCCATGCTGCCATGGCAGGAAAGACCAAGATCATCATCGGGCTGGTGCACAATGAGTTTGTCCATTTGCCCATGAAGGCGGTGGTTTCCCAGCGCAGCCATGTGGACCCCGAGGGCAATCTCTGGCGGGATACCATGGACGCGACCCATCAGCCGGTACTCATGGTGAATCAGTTTGAGAACAGCGGCGTTTCCGGGAAGTAAGTGGTATGACCTATGTTGCTAAGGGCGGCGCCCTGTTGGACCTTTCGGACGAGGAACTGGATGCATTGTTTTCTCAGGCATTGTCCCAGGTTTTGGCGGATCTACAGGATGCCGGACCGGTCATTATCCTGCCCCCGGACGTAACGCGGTTCCACTCCCGGGCGGGGTATCTGACGGATATCGCCTGCCGGGAACTTACCGGAACAGGCCGGGATCGCCTGGGGGCGGTAATGCCGGCCCTGGGAACCCATAGAGTCATGACCCCGGCGGAACTCCACCGCATGTTTCCCGGAACCCCTCGGGAGAAATTCCAGGCCCATGATTGGCGTCAGGATGTGGTGGAATTGGGCCGTCTTCCGGCGGACTGGGTAGAAAGGGTATCCGAAGGGGCGGTCCGCTACGATTGGCCCGTGCAAGTGAATAAACTGCTCCGGGACGGGGGCTTCTCCCTGATTCTTTCCATTGGTCAGGTGGTGCCCCACGAAGTGGTGGGCATGGCCAATCACGGGAAGAACCTTTTTGTGGGCACCGGTGGTAAGGAAGCCATTGACAAGAGCCATTTTGTGGGAGCTGCTTACGGGATGGAACGCATGATGGGCAGGACCGATACGCCGGTACGGGCCCTGTTCGACGAGGGGCTTCGCTGTTTCGGGAGCGCCCTGCCACCCATACTCTGGGCATTGACGGTGGTAGGCGCCCGGAGCGACGCGGAGGCTGCGGTAGCAGGTAAACCGAGGGGTTCCCTCGCGGTCCGGGGCCTTTTTATCGGCTTTGGCCGGGAGTGTTTTGAAAAGGCCGCGGCCCTGGCCCGGGAAGTCAATGTGGATATCATGGATGAACCGATCAAGCAGGCGGTGGTGTACCTAGAACCGGAGGAATTCCGAACCACCTGGCTGGGGAACAAGGGGATTTACCGGACCCGGATGGCCATGGCCGATGGCGGGGAACTCCTGATCCTCGCCCCCGGACTGGAATGTTTTGGCGAAGACCCGGGGAACGATGCGCTCATCCGTAAACACGGGTACCGGCCCGCTCAGGTGATACAGGACAAAGTAACCACAGACCCGGAACTCGCCGCAGGTCTCAGCGCCGCCGCCCACCTGATCCACGGTTCCAGCGAAGGCCGTTTTACGGTCCGTTATTGTCCTGGGCCGGGACTCAGCCGCGCCGAAATAGAATCGGTTGGTTATGCCTGGGGGGATCTGCCCACGGCCTTGGCCCGTTATGACCTCCATACGCTGGGACTCGGATGGAACACCCTTTCCGATGGTGAGCGGATTTTCTTTGTCCCCAATCCCGCCCTGGGCCTCTGGGCCGAGAAGACACGATTCAATGAAAACCAGTAACTACTACGGTCCCCTGCTCACCCTCAAACAGACACAGCATACCGGGACGGTGATTCAACACGAAAACAAATCATTGGTTATGACTGATGCGCGTATAGTTGCTGGTGATTACAGAAAAGATACCGCTTCTTTTCCTTACTCCTCTTTCCTCTTGGTATAATCTTCCTCTCCAATGAGGGTATCTATAAGCTCTTTGACCTTGTGCCACTCCTTCACCGTATGCCGATAATACTCAGTGCCCGCTTGAGTAATCCGATAATACTTCCGCCGTGCCCCTTTGCTCGCGTCATCCCCCCAGTAAGAGGCGACAAGTTGGGCATTTTCGAGGCGGCGAAAGGCTGAATACAGGGACGGCTCTTTTAGTTCATAGGTCCCTCCGGAACGTACCCATACCGTTTTGCAAATCTCGTACCCATACCGATCTTGTTCGGTAAGTTCGTGCAGAATGATGGTCTCAATATGATTCCTGATAATATCTCGGTCTATTAGATTTTCCATACTGTTATGCTATAAAGTACCATATATACAATAAAATATCAATAGTGCGCCGTATCAACAATGCGCGCATCAATCAGATACCGATGTTTTATGATATCATGGCGCTCATTGGCGTTATCGCAACGAGAGAAAACATGATAAACTTCGTAGGAGTTGTCGTAAAAGACATGCAACCAGATGCTGGATAAAATAAAAAATCTCATGGTTAATATCAAACAAGCGCAGCTTACACGCTCTTGATGTACTGGGTAGTGAAATTACAACGTTTAAGGTAGCGGGTAGCGGCTTTCCCATGCACCGCCACCCACAGTGAAAGCACCACAACTCATCGAAGAATAAAGATCGCTTCCCCTGCGCTTATTTTTACCGATGACAGGATAAGGGTAACCGTCTCGTTCGGCTCAATCGCTTCTTTCATGGCCACGTGGGTTTCCAGGCCCAAGGCCGGGATCAGCATCACTGCCCGGGATCCCCGCTTTTCCATGAAGATACCCTCCCATTCAGCGTCCTTTTTATCCGAGAGGTACACCGCAGTCCAGTGGGCACGGGAAGCCCGTTCTGCCTGGACAACCGCAGCGGCAGCGGCTTCTCCGGCGGCAAGTCTGAGGAGTACTTCATCTTCCCCCAGGGGCGTCTCACCCCGTAAAAAGGAACGAATCTGCTGGTGGGCGAGGAGGTCGGTATAACGGCGCAGGGGACTGGTAACCTGGGTATATTGGTCAAGCCCAAGCCCCCAGTGAAGCCCCGGCTTGGCCGAGAGACTGCGGGGACGCATACAGCGGCGAAGCTGGTAGGAACCGGCCATGCCCGGAAGGGGCGCATCGGGGAGGTCCCCTGCTTCCTGGCAGACGTAGGGGAAAGGAAGGCGCCGTTGCAAGGCCCATTGGGCAGCCCCTTCTCCGGCCAGGAGCATACATTCCCTGACCATGTCGGCGGACCGATAGGCGGTAATGGGTTCAATGGATACGTGCCCCGTGGAAAGGGTGATATGCACCTCCGGCAGATCGATGAATACTGCCCCGGCAGCGCGGCGGCGGATCTCGTTACCTTCGGCCACGGCAAAGAGGGCCTTGAGATCCGCCGCCATATCGGCGCCAGCTGCAGGGTCTCCTGGTGGCCGGTCCGGTGGCGCGGTGGCCCCCTGGTCAGCCTGGGCGTAGGTGAGCCGGGTAACCTTGACCCAGGAACGGACTATTTCAGTTTCCGCGATAGCGCCGTTCTGGTTCAGGACCATCTTGAAAGAAAGGGCCGGGGATCGGTCCGCAATGCCCAAGGCATAGGAGGAGAGGGCTTCCTCAGCGAGCATTCGGGAAGCCCCTTCGGGGAGGTAGAGCGTAGCCCCCCGGCCCCGGGCTTCCTTGTCCGCAGGACTTCCGGGATAGATCGATGCCGTAGGATCAGCCACATGAACATAGAGGCAGTTACCTTCTATTGAAACGGCGTCATCCGGGTCATCGCTCCAGGCATTGTCAATGGCAAAGGACCTGAGCCGGGTCAGGTCCTGGCGTTCCTCTTCGAGTGGCGGGACCCCCGGCGGACATTTCGCGGAAGCGAAGGAAAGACCGAATCGCGCCGGATGGGGATTAACCTGGGGAGTCCAGCATCCGGTACTCAGCAGTAGTTTGTGAGCCTCTTCCGGGGTTTCTGATTTGTCTAAATCCTTGAGGGTGCGGCTTTTACCGGTCTTACCGTAGGCCAAGGCCTCCACATCCTGGAGAAAACGTCCATCCTCGGGTAATTGCAATGCCCCGGTCTTGAGCCGTTCCAGGAAGGCGTCCCGTTCTAAGGCATCCCGGTGTTTTTCGGTCCGTTTCTTTGCTTCCATCTCCACCGCTGCAGGGGTCCGTCCGGTTATGGCTTTACTATCCCCGGAAAAATAAAGACCATCCTTGAGGAGCAGGTATGCGGCCCAGGCGGTTTTTGGCGTATAGTCACCGTACACTAATTCTGCAAAGTCCTTGAGCGGAACCGAGGTTCCTGCCAAAAGCTCCCAGGTAACCCGGACATCGCCGGCAGCAGTATCCTGTTCCAGGCCGGCAAGGGTACATGGCCCCGGATGGATCACTTCAATATCTTTTTCCCGAACCCGGAGCTGTTCACCTCCAAGCACGGATATGCTTAACTTTTCCCCCCGCTCAGTTACCAGGGCAGGACGGTTTTTATACACCACAAGACTTTTTTCCGGTATCATGGGAGTAAGTTTACCACAATGCACGGCTTTAGCCTACGGTTTATGGGGTAAAATTTTTCTTGACCTTTAATGTTGCGGGTAAGTATGTTCTTATGTAAGCATCAAAAAATATTACAAGAATTTATGAAAAAAGGCGTGGAACGTTTTCATATCAAAGAACAATCAAAGCAGCGAATCCACAGACGAGGAGGTTTTATCAGCAATGGCAGATATGGAAAAAGATACTGAGATGAACGAGGGAGACTGTCCTGAAGCGTCGGCCATGGGGAGTCCTGAAAGCCAGCTCCCGTGCCAGGACGGGCATGAGGACCCTGGCGAGCAGGACCGTGCAGAAAAAGTGGCGGATTTGGAAGCCCAGCTTGCGGAAGCCAGTGATCAGTACCTCAGAAAGGCGGCGGAATTTGAGAATTTCCGCAAACGTATGAATCGGGAAAAGCAGGAGGCCATCGACTTTGCAAACCAGAGCCTCCTCCTCGATCTTATTCAAATAATCGACGATTTTGAGCGGGCCATAAAATCCGCTGACACCTCCAAGGACTTTACCGGCTTTTATGAAGGGGTCATCATGATAGAAAAGCGTCTGAGTTCCCAACTGGAACACAAGTGGGGGCTTAAACGGTTCGATTCCGCCGGAGAAGGCTTTGACCCCAACCGGCATGAGGCGCTCATGATGGAGAAGTCCGGGGATATTACCGAACCGGTGGTGCAGGAGGATCTGCTTAAAGGCTATACCTTAAAGGACCGGGTCATCCGGCCCGCCAAGGTCAAGGTATTGATGCCCGAATCAGAATAAAGCGGAGCGCGGCATTAGGGGTGAGGAATTAAAGAAATCGGGCAATCAAATCACAAAAGTCCTCATTCCGCTTTCCTCTCTCCGTACTAAATTCAGTATATTTGTTTTTAAGCGGTTATTTAACTAATAATTTGCGCAAAGGAGTTTATATAAAATGGGTAAAATAATTGGTATTGATTTAGGAACCACGAATTCCTGTGTGTCCGTGCTTGAAGGTGGTGAACCTATCGTGATTCAGAATTCCGAAGGCGGGCGGACCACCCCCTCAATCGTGGGTTTCACCAGCAAAGGTGAACGGGTTGTGGGGCAGCCGGCAAAAAACCAGATGATCACCAACCCGGAAAACACGATTTATTCTATCAAAAGGTTCATGGGCCGCCGGTATTCCGAGGTGCGGAATGAAATGAAACTGGTCCCTTATAAAGTAACGGAACAGGGGGACGATGTACGAGTGGATATTGACGGGAAAAAATATTCCCCCCAGGAAATATCCGCCTTTGTGCTCCAGAAGATGAAGAAGACTGCCGAAGATTATCTGGGCGAGGCGGTTACCGAAGCGGTGATCACGGTGCCGGCCTATTTTAACGATGCCCAACGGCAGGCTACCAAGGATGCGGGAAAGATCGCCGGCCTTGAGGTTAAGCGTATCATCAATGAGCCGACCGCCGCGTCATTGGCCTTTGGGTTTAACAAGGATCAGAAAAAAGAAAAAACCATTGCCGTCTATGACCTGGGGGGTGGTACCTTTGATGTTTCCATTCTGGAACTGGGGGAAGGGGTCTTCGAAGTCAAGTCCACCAATGGTGATACCCATCTGGGAGGGGATGATTTTGACGGTCGGGTGCAGGAATGGCTTATTACCGAATTTAAGCAGGATACGGGTATTGATTTGGGCCAGGACCGCATGGCCCTGCAACGGCTCCGGGAAGCTGCTGAAAAAGCAAAGATTGAACTGTCTGCCATGCAGACCACGGATATTAACCTCCCCTTCATTACGGCGGATCAGAATGGTCCCAAGCATCTTCAAAAAAACCTGACCCGGGCAAAATTTGAACAGATGGTATCCGACCTGCTCGAACGGTCCAAAGATCCCTGCAAAAAGGCCCTGGCCGACGCGGGACTGACGGCGGATAAGATCGATGAGGTTATCCTGGTGGGAGGATCCACCCGGATCCCCGCGGTGCAGCAGATCGTCAAGGACCTGTTCAAGAAAGAGCCGAACCGGGGAGTCAATCCCGATGAAGCAGTGGCCATTGGCGCCGCCATCCAGGGAGGTATCCTGGGCGGGGATGTCAAGGATGTGCTCCTCCTGGATGTAACCCCCCTCTCCCTGGGCATTGAAACCCTCGGGGGGGTCATGACCAAACTCATCCCCCGGAACACCACCATTCCTACCCGGAAGAGCCAGATATTCTCCACTGCGGCGGATGGCCAGACCGCGGTTTCCATCCAAGTTCTCCAGGGTGAACGGGAAATGGCGAACCAGAACCGGACCCTGGGCCGTTTCGATCTGGTTGGTATTCCTCCGGCGCCCCGAGGTGTTCCCCAGATTGAGGTTGCCTTTGATATTGATGCCAACGGCATTGTTCACGTATCTGCCAAGGACCTGGGAACCGGCAAGGAACAGAAGATCCGGATCGAGAGTTCTTCCGGGCTTTCGGATAATGATATTGACCGGATGGTCAAGGAAGCGGAACTTCACGCCGAAGAAGACCGGCGGGAACGGGAACGGGCAGAGGCCCAGAACGAAGCGGACACCATGATCTACGGCACTGAAAAGAACATCAAGGATTTAGGGGACAAGATAAACCCCGAGGACAAATCCAAGGTGGAAGCGGCCATCGCGGATCTGCGCCGGGCCTTGGAAGGGGGGGATGTCCAGGCCATCAGGGACAAGACCGAAGCCCTGAAACAGGTCTCGTACCATATCGCCGAAGAGGTGTACAAACAGAGCGGCGCCCAGCAGCCCGGACCAGGCCCTGAAGCCCCCCGGGGGAACTCCTCCCAAGGCGGCGGGGATAATACCAAGAGCGCCGAAGACGTGGATTACGAAGTAGTAGACGATAAATAAATAAAGGATATTGCCGTGGCCAAGCGTGATTACTATGAAGTCCTGGGAGTACAGAAGGGTGGGTCCAAGGACGATATAAAGAAAGCATACCGAAAGCTTGCCATCCAATATCACCCGGATAAGAATCCGGGGAACAAAGAGGCGGAGGAGAAATTCAAGGAAGCCACCGAGGCCTACGAAATCCTCTCGGATGACCAGAAAAAAGCCGCCTATGACCAATTCGGTTTTGCCGGTGTTGAAGGCATGACCGGGGGTCAGCAAGACTATTCGCAAGTCTTCCGGGGCTTCGAGGATATTTTCGGGGATTTTTCCGGGATCTTTGATACCTTCTTTGGCAGTGGTGGTGGACGCCGTTCTTCCGGCGGCGGGTCAAGCGGGGTTCGCCCGGGGGCCAATCTCCGGTACGATATTGAAATACCCTTCAAAGATGCGATCTTCGGTACCAAGGTGGAGATACAATACTCCCGGAATGAGTCATGCCCGGTCTGTAAAGGAACCGGGGCGGCCAATGGGTCAGGCAAGAAGGTCTGCGCCACCTGCGGCGGTTCCGGACAGGTACGCCATAGTCAGGGCTTTTTCTCGGTGGCTTCCACCTGCCCCAGTTGCGGCGGTGAAGGGTACACCATTGAGCAGCCCTGTAAAGAATGTAACGGTTCGGGAAATCAGAAGAAACGGCAGAAGATCATGGTTACGATTCCTGCGGGGGTGGAAAACGGTAAACGGGTTGTCATCCCCCGGCAGGGAGACGCAGGTCCTAATGGCGGGCACGCCGGGGATCTCTACGTGTTTATCCGGGTGAACCCCCATGAGCATTTTGAACGTCAAGATCAGGACCTGTATTGTGCGGTTCCTATTTCCATAACCCAGGCGAGCCTGGGGACGGATATTCATGTAACCACCCTGGATGGCAAAAACATCAAGGTAAAGGTACCGGCGGGTATCCAGAATGGAAAAATGCTCCGCGTCCGGGACGAAGGGGTCCCTGGAGGGGGACACCGGGGTAATCTCTACATAAAACTCATGGTCCAGATCCCTGTAAAACTTTCCAAACGAGGCAAGGAATTAATGGAAGAACTCGCCAAGAGTGAGGGTGAGGAAGACTCCCCCAAGCCTATCCCGCTGGCGGAACTGGCGGGTCGGTAAGGGCTTACATGAAACAAAAACCGCCCTTTACGGTATGCTATCAAGATACGTGCATCATCGTCGTAAACAAGGCATCCGGTATTGCGGTAAGCGCCGACCGTTGGGATGATGCAAAGGAGCGGCTGGATACACTCCTCGTCCCTCTGGTTGGCAAAGTTTTTACGGTTCACCGTATCGACCGGGATACCTCGGGGCTGGTGGTATTTACCCTGGATGGGGAAACCCATAAAAGGCTTTCCCAAGCCTTTGAAGAACACCTGGTACAGAAAAGCTATATTGCCGTGGTCCACGGACGCCCCTCCTGGAAGGAGACCGGCTGCGACCTTCCCCTGGTACCGGATGGAGATAAACAGCACCGGACCATCATCGATAAATGCCGGGGAAAACCATCGGTTACCCAATTTCGGCTGCTGGGAACCGCAGGAACCTACAGCGTGGTCGAGGCCCTGCCCGAGACCGGACGGACCCATCAGATCAGAGTACACCTTACCAGCCTGGGGCATCCGGTGGTGTGTGATCCCCTCTACGGCACCATAAAGCCGGTGTTTCTTTCCTCGTTTAAACGGGGATGGCGTGGAGACCCCCTGCAAGAGCGTCCCCTCCTCTCCCGGCTCGGCCTGCATGCCGCCCGGCTCGTCCTCCCTGGTTATCCCCCGGCAATGGCGGACAACCTCACCTTGAACGCTCCCCTTCCCCGGGATATGGCAGCCCTCATAAACCAGATGGAAAAAAGCGCCGGCACATCCCTTTTATCCATAATTATATAAATTATCGCGCATATTTCTTGAAAAAGGAAAGGTATGGGGATATATTAGTCCTATTGACATAAATTATTCGAGAAGGTAAGGTTCTGTTAAAGATAATGTTATTCATCATTCCTGGAGATTGCACGGTACCAATGAAATCATCTCATTTTTTTTATTATAGAGAACTAGTGGGGGGGGGGGGGGGGGGGGGGGGGGGGGGGGGGGGGGGGGG
>JAITNP010000257.1 GCA_031290455.1 Treponema sp.
CCCCCACCCCCCCCCCCCCCCCCCCCCCCCCCCCCCCCCCCGGGCCGCCCCGCGCGCGCCCCCCCCCCCCCCCCCCCAATAACTATGATAAAGAACTACTTGCATCTTTTAATGAGACTGCTTAGTTGTCTCAACCCTCCATACCATAATAGTCTATGCCGGATATATACCTATATCGTCATGTATTAGGTATATCACATTAATTTTTGTTTGTCCATATATATGTTGAAAAAAATTGCCCCTTAATACGCCCAGCCTTTTCACCGTGTCAAGGACCAAGATGACGCTGGTAAGCCGGCGGGGTGTTACTGTTCTGCCAGTCTCCGGCGAAGAGTACCTCCGGCTCTAAGATGATGCCCCGGGCGGCTTTCGTTTTTTCCGTAACCAGTGCTACCAAGGCGCAGATATCCCCGGCGGTGGCGTTTCCGGTGTTGATGATGATATTGCCATGCCATGACGCCACCTCGGCCCCGCCAATACGTAAGCCCCGCAAGCCCAGCTCGTCGATGATCTTCCCGGTGGGCTTCCCGAATTGCCGGTTATTCTTAAACACCGATCCCGCCGAGGGAAAGCGGTAGTGTCCCTTGGCTTCCCGGTCCTGGCGGTTTGTATCCATGTCCTGCCGTATTTCCCCTTGGGGACGGTATTCCAGCGCGAACCGGGCGGAAAGGATCACCATATCCCGTGCTTGAAAGGGACTTTTCTTATAACCATAATCCTCTGTCTTACAGGGTACCCACCGGCGGTTTCCCGACTCATCCAGGATTTCGGTTTCGATTAATACATCGGATATGGATTTTTCATAGCACCGGGCGTTCATCCAGAGTGCGCCGCCCATGGAACCGGGCATACCCGCCAGGAATTCCAGCCCCCCCCAATTCCGCTCGGCCACGGCAGTCACCGCATCATCCACCCCGGTGCCTGAACGGATGACGACAGCGCTACGCCCAGGGTTCCCGCCGTCATAACCGGCGTGTTCCCCCTGAGCAAAATCGCAGCCCTCCCAGGCGGTGGTGTCCAGGACAATGCCCCGGATGCCCTGGTCCGAGACCACGAGATTCGCCCCAGCCCCCAGGATAAAGACCGGGATGCCTTCGGATCGGGCGGTATCCCGCAGGACTGCCGCATATTCGGGGAATCCCTCCCCTTCGGGCCGTACCCACACATCCGCAGGGCCGCCCACCTTAAAAGTGGTATGCCCGGCCATAGGCTCATCATAGCGGAGCAGCCCGGTAAATCCCACTTCAGTATTGATTTTTTCCATTATTTTCCGTAGGGTATTCATAGTTGTTAATTATATTAAAAAAGCATGGAGGTTTCATGGCGCTTACCTTATTTAATACCCTGGGTCGGGAATTACAGCCCTTCAAGCCCCTCAATGCCGGGAAAGTCGGTTTCTACGGGTGTGGCCCCACGGTATACAACTATGCCCATATCGGGAATCTCCGGGCTTATGTGCTCCATGATGTTCTGGTCAGGACCTTGCGCCGCCGGGGGCTTGGGGTAACTCATGTGATGAACATCACCGATGTAGGGCATCTTGCCGGGGACAATGATGAAGGGGATGATAAGATGGTACGAAGCGCCGAGGAACGGGGCAAAAGCGTTCTTGAGGTGGCGGATTTCTATACCCGGGCCTTTTTCAAGGATATTGGGCGGATGAACATCAGCATGCCCACGGTGGTATGCAAAGCCACCGAGCATATTCCTGAGATGATAGCCCTCATCACCCGGATTGAAGAAGGGGGGTTCACCTATGTTGCCGGGGGCAACCTCTACTTTGACATTACCAAATTCCCCGCCTATGGGGAGCTTGCCCGGCTTCGTCTTGAGGACCTGAAAGCGGGGGCACGGACCGGGGTGGATGAAAACAAGCGGAACCCCCATGATTTTGTCCTGTGGTTCACTAAAAGCAAATTTGAAAACCAGGTCCTGGTCTGGGACAGCCCCTGGGGAAGGGGGTATCCCGGCTGGCATATCGAATGTTCCGCCATGAGCATCAAATATCTGGGGGAAACCATTGACATCCATGCCGGGGGCATGGACCATGTGCCTATCCATCATACCAATGAAATCGCCCAGAGTGAGGCTGCCACGGGCAAGCATCCCTGGGTGCATTACTGGATTCACAACGAATTTCTGGTCCTGGACAAGGGGAAGATGTCCAAATCCGCCGGGGGCTTCCTTACCCTCCAGAGCCTGGTGGACGCGGGGTATGACCCCTTAGATTACCGGTATTTTCTGTTGGGGGGCCATTACCGGAGTCAGCTGCAGTTTTCATATCAGTCCCTGGATGGCGCCCGGAATGCCCGTAAGTCCCTCCTGGACCGTATCAAGGCGCTGGCGGATAAGGCGGGGGGGCTTCCTGATTTCGAGGGATCCGACGCTCCGGGGGGAACTGCATCGTTGCCGGTCTCGTTGATCGAAGGTAAAGCCGGGGACTACCGTAATGCCTTTGATAAGGCCCTGGATGATGATCTCGCTACTCCCCGGGCCTTGGCCGAACTCTGGGGGCTTCTCCGGGACTCCTCGGTACCGGCGGCAGCGGCACTTTCGGTGGCATTCGAGATGGACCGTATCCTGGGACTTAATCTTGCGGAGGAGGTGGAACGGCAGCGGGCCCCTGGGGAAGGCAACAACGGTGCAAACCGCGATTTGATCGATGAAATTGAAGCCCTCATCGCTGAACGGGCCGCGGCAAAAAAGGTAAAGGATTTTGCTCAGGCTGATGGTATCCGGCACACCTTGAAAGAACGGGGTATCATCCTGGAGGATGGGCCTAGGGGCACATCATGGCGGCAGGGATAAACAGCAATACCCTGTAACGATTGAGGAAAAGATTTGTTTTCAAATATGGATGAAAAAGTGCCTATGGCGGAATTCCGCAGACTCTACGATACGGTATTCCCCGTTTTATTCCGGGTAGCGTATCGTATTGCCAATAGTGAAGAAGCGGCGGAGGATCTCTGCCAGGAAGCTTTTTTTCGCCTGTATGAAAAGAACATGGTTTTTCCCAACCCCGATGAGGCCAAGTACTGGCTTATTCGAGTAGTTAAAAACGCCGCGTTAAATTATGCAAAACGCAGGGACCGGGAGCGGAAAGCCTACCAGAAGGCCTTCCGTGAATATGTAAAGGTTGAGGAAACCGGGGAAAATACGCTGATTAAACAGGAAACCCAAGCGGAAATACAGGAGGCCTTGAAACAACTACCGGAAAATTTACGTATGGTGTTGATTTTAAAAGAATATGGTGAGCTGAATTATAAAGAAATTGGACGTGCCTTGGGCATCAGCGAGGGGAACGTAAAAGTTCGGGTATTCAGGGCCCGGGAACGGTTAACCGGGCTTTTAACGAAGGATGGTTCACATGTGTCCTGATCGTCAGATTCTTTCTATATATTTTGATGGGGAGCTTCCGTCTCCATGGAAAGAAAAAATGGAAGCGCATCTCACGGTATGTCCGGAATGTAGTACCCGGCTTGAACAATACCGGGGTTGTTCGGAATTCTTGAGGAACGCGGGGACTGGGCAGTCTGCCGGGGCGGTACTGGTGGAGGCCGCTGCCAGAGACCGGGTTTGGTTGCATGTAACCCAGATGCCGGGGGTATCCTGGGGGCAGCGCCGGGGGCATAAACTATGGCGCCGTACCGTTTCGATTCCCCTGCCGGTTGTTGCGGCGGCAGCGGCAATGATTCTTATTGCCATTGTCCTGGGGTTGACCAGACAGCCCGTCCAGCCCCCGGATACCATGGTAACCACGGGGATGGGGCTTGAGGTGCAAGACATGCTGCCGGTTTCAGATTACCAGGGGGTTTTCCAATACCTGGAGGATCAGGATACCGCGGATATTGTGATAATACGGCTTCCTGAAACCAGGAGCTTTAGGAGTTCCGGAGAACCGACCATCCTTAAGGCGGCGGATTATTCAAGGAGAAATGCACCACGATGATGCCAAGACTGCGTATAAACCGGGTTTCCCTGTTCGGAGGGATCCTGTTCTTTGCCGCACAGGCGGCTGTTGTGGCGCAGGAACCTTCTTTAGCGGAACTATTACCGGGCCTCAAGGAACGTGCGGTGGTGTTGAATATTATAGCCCGGGTGGTGGAAAAGGATCAGCATGAGGTATGGAATTCCTATAATTCCAAGGTAACCATCCCGGGGAGGCCCGTGGGGTTAAAGCTCGTGGGGGCCAATATCGTGGTGGCAGTGCAATTTACCCCCTATCTACGGCAAAATGGTACCAATATACTGGTTGCCCAGGGGCAAATCTGGGTGGATATCCCCGATCAGGGGATCCGCTATCAGACCACCTTCCAAGCCATACCCCTGGCCTTTGGGGAACAGGTGTATTTTTTCCCTCTCGGTTCCCTCAATTCCCAGGATGAAGCCTATATAGAAATACAATTGGAATTACATCCCTATTCAGGATATACTCCCCATGAGGAGCCGCCGAATCTTTCGGATTCAAAGGATGCATCCCCGAGTTCACCGGATAATCCGGAACCGGGACCTGACCGTAATCAATGAAAACCCTCAGTTGTTTTATGGGCTTAGTTGTCGGTCTAACCGTTATTTTTTCAGCCTGTAAAGAAGAGGCTCCGGTTATTGCTTCGATTGATCCCAAGATAGGCTCCATGGGTGAGGTGCTTACCATTACGGGCGCACATTTTGGTAATGAACAAGATGAATCATACATTACTATTGCCGGGACGCCGCCGACCTTATCATCATATATCGTATGGACGGATGATTATATCAGCCTGACGATTCCGGAATTCGGGGCATCGGGGTTAGTATACGTTCATCGGGGGGGTAAAAAGAGTAATCCCGGGCTTTTTTCGAACCGGGCAACCATGCCGCAGCCGCTACCGACTGCGGATGCAGGCGCCGGTCCGCGGATAAGCTCGGTGGAACCTGAGTCCGGTTCTATTGGTTCTCTCGTAACCATCCTGGGAAACGGTTTCGGTACCGCTCGGGAAGGAAGCGGGGTGTTTTTTTCCTGGGATGCCGAACCTTCTGCAGCGACACCGGCGGAGGCACAGAAATCTGAGCCGGTGGAAGTCTTTGAAACGGAATTCGGGTATGAACTGTGGAGTGAGCGGGAGATCCGGGTGCGGGTTCCTGACGGCGCGGTAAGTGGAGACCTGGAGGTACGGACAGACCGGGGTAATTCGAGACCCGTTGTTTTTAACGTTACCGGAAAGCCGGGGACCAAGACCTTTAAGGACAAACGGACCTATACCATTGCATATACCGTGAACATCCAGGTACAAGAGGCATCCCTGCCCAATACCCTGTACCTCTGGGTTCCCCATCCGGTTACTGCGGCCTCCCAGCGGAATGGTGCATTGCTGTCCCGCAATCGAGAGCCTTTTGTGGAAAATTACCGGGGGGCCACCCTTTTTCAATTCCACGATCTGGGGGCAAAATCGGCGCTGAGTACTACCCTGGCATACCGGGTTGATGTGTATGCCCTGGAGACCGTCCTGAAAAGTGCATCCATACGGCAGCTGAGTGGTTCCCCCATTTCGGCGGTCCATACGCTTCCGTCGGCACTCATCCCATCGGATAATCCCCGGGTGGTGGCGCAAACCAATGCGGTAATCGGCAGGGAACGGAACCCCTATGAAAAGGCCCGCAAAATATACGAGTGGCTCATAACCCACGGGGGGATACGGCGGGCCCCCCTAAATAACGGGGCCTTGGAAGCCCTGGAGGAAAAACAGGCCGATTCCTATTCGGCGTCCCTCCTGTTCTGTGCCATGTCCCGGTCAGCGGGGGTTCCTGCCATTCCGGTTGCAGGGGTCCTGATAGACCGGTCTCGTTTAACCAGTCGTCATTACTGGGCGGAATTCTGGATAGACGGATTCGGCTGGATACCGGTGGACCCTGCTCTGGGGGCGGAAGCGGCCCCGAGAGAATTCAATCTCCGGGGCGGCAGTGGGGACAGCCGTGATGCGGGGGCATATTACTTCGGCAACCTGGATAATCAGCGGATCGCCTTTTCCCGGGGAGCGGGGACCTTTTCCCAGATGGATCCCCGGGGTCGTCTGGCAATACGGAACCGGGAGTATGCCCTACAAAATCTCTGGGAAGAAGCGGTTGGGGGCCTTGAGTCTTATTCTTCTCTGTGGAGTGATATTATCATTACCGGTATATATGTTCAGTGAAGGGGGTATTATGATTACGGTTATTTCTTTGGGAGGGTCTATTGTTGCTCCTGATAGGGTGGATGAAGCCTTTTTACGGGATTTCGTGGCCCTGATCCGTACCTTTTTGGACCAGGATGGGGAACGTCGTTTTATATTGGTGGTTGGCGGCGGGGGACCTGCCCGGGCATGGCAGCAGGCGTATCGGGCCGTATGCGGCACCACGGGTTCCGACGAAGCGGCGGACTGGATAGGCATCATGGCGACCCGGCTCAATGCCCAGCTTATCAGGGCGATTATGGGGGAATGGTGTACCACTGCGGTGATCACCGACCCGACTCAGGCCGGACCTTTCGCGGGCAGAGTCCTGGTGGCCGCGGGCTGGAAGCCGGGTTTTTCTTCTGATTATGACGCAGTGCTCCTGGCGGAACGGTTTCAGGCGGAACTAGTTATCAACCTATCCAACATCGAACAGGTGTATACCGATGATCCCAAGCGCAATCCTGATGCAAAGCCCCTAGATCATATCTCCTGGACGGATTTCCGTGCGCTCATGGGGGATGTGTGGGTTCCGGGGAAGAACCTTCCTTTTGACCCTATCGCAAGCCGTCATGCGGCGGAAATCGGCCTACGGGTGATATGCGCCGCGGGGCGAAACCTGGATAACCTCCAAAAGCTCCTGCAGGGGGAACCCTTTCTCGGCACCACGATAACCCCCTGAAGCGGATCCCCCCAAGACGCACTACCGGGGGTGTGGGGGGCCTTGGCCCCCCCCGCATTAATTAACCGCACCGAAGGCGCACAAGGTACGACTCGTTCCGTAGGAAGGGCCCATGAAGCGCCTCAATCATTCACCCGTTCCACATACTCGTCGGTTTCGGTATTAACCAGAATTTTCTCACCTTGTTTGATGAAGAGCGGCACTCTGACAGTAAGTCCTGTTTCGGTAACGATGGGCTTGGTGGCTCCCGAAACCGTATCACCCTTGACGTAATTTTCACTCTCCGCGACGATAAAGACCACCTTATAGGGTATCTTTATATCAATGACCCTCCCTTCCCAGATGGTAATCTCATACACATTCCCCTCTTTAAGATAATATTTTTTATCTTCCATATCAATGATGGGCACTTCATACTGATCAAAGGTATCATTATCCATGAAGTGATAATTATCCTGATCCGCATATTGGTACTGACAGTTGTGGGTGTCCACCGTCGCGTCCTCAACTTCCAATTGAGTGGGTATGGTCAGGCTTAAAACAGCGCCATCCTTGATACTCTTCATCTTAACCCGTGCAAAGGCGCCCCCCTTTCCAGGGTTGACGAATTCCCGATCCACTACGATATAAGGCTGTCCTTTCTGAAGCAGACAGGTCCCCTTAGCGATATCTCCGCCTCGAATCATGTATTCCTCGCTTAATTACTTAGTGCCTCAAATCATAGTCATTTTATTTTTCTTCGTCTAGCATCTGGTTGTCCGGTACTTCAATGCGGGATATGGGGTTGAGATCGGGACCAGAATCAGCGCCTCCCAGTGCAAAAAAATCCCTGATACGATCGGGTTCTGGAACCAGATGCGATAGAACCTCAAGCTTTTGGGCCAGACCCCGTCGGACAAGTGAACACCCCCGGCTTTTCCCGCCAACCATGTTTCCGGCGCTGCCTCCCCAATATCCCGTAAATATCCCGCCAACCTCGCTCTTCCCCCCTTCAAGCTTCAAACCCCGAAAATTCAGAAAACCCCCCTCCCGTGGCCCCCTGGGGAAGCGGAAAATTCCAGGGGGGGGCCCTGGGCCCAGCCGCGCCCCGGGGGGGGGGGGCGGCCCGGGGTTTTTTGCTTACCCCGG
>JAITNP010000042.1 GCA_031290455.1 Treponema sp.
GGTGAGGAGGTCTTATGGCAGAGATTGAACGAATGCAGGGCGATATTACCACCTTGCACGTGGATGTTATCGTGAACGCCGCAAACTCAAGCCTTATGGGGGGCGGTGGAGTGGATGGCGCCATACACCGGGCCGCAGGACCGGAACTGTTGGCGGAATGTCGGACCATCGCCGCTGCCCGGGGCAGTAGCCGAGGGGGCGCGTGTCCCACCGGGGAGGCGGTGATCACCGGGGCGGGGCGGCTGCCCTGTAAGCGGGTGATCCACACCGTAGGCCCTGTATGGCATGGCGGCGGCCAAGGGGAGCCTGGCCTCTTGGCCGCCTGTTACCGAAAAAGCCTCCTCCTTGCGGAACAGGAAGGCCGTACCAGCATCGCCTTTCCAAACATCAGCACCGGGGTTTACGGTTACCCTAAGGAGCAGGCAGCGGAGATTGCCCTGGCTTCGGTCAAACAGACCCTCCTTGAAACACCGGGGATTAAGAAGGTTATCTTCGTCTGCTTTGACCGGGAAAACTATGAATTATATGCGTCATTAGGCTGAAAGCGCTACTCACCCAATATCAGGACAACCGCCGGGAAGCAAAATACGCTTCCCGGGAGGCAATGTCCGATGCGCTTAAGCCGATGCGGTAATGTTAGCCAAATCCTGTTCCGGGGTACTGATAGGGGCGATGTTGAAATGCTCCACCAGGTAGTTCAGTACATTGGGGGACAGGAACGCGGGGAGGCTGGGGCCAAGACGTATATTCTTGATACCGAGGTACAGCAGGGTCAAGAGGATACTGACCGCCTTTTGCTCATACCAGGAAAGGACCAGGCTGAGGGGCAAATCGTTCACCCCGCACCCAAATGCCTCGGCCAGGGCGACCGCCACCTTGATAGCGGAAAAGGCGTCGTTGCATTGGCCCATGTCCATGATCCGGGGCAGCCCCCCGATGGTTCCCAGGTCGAGATCGTTGAAACGGTACTTGCCGCAGGCCAAGGTGAGGATCACCGTATCCTGGGGGGTTTGCTTCACGAAATCCGTATAATAGTTCCGTCCTGGTTTGGCCCCGTCGCAGCCGCCAACAAGGAAGAAATGTTTGATGGCCCCGGCTTTGACCGCGGCGATAACTGTTTCCGCCACCGAGAGTACCGTTCCGTGGGCAAATCCGGTGGTAACTTCCCTGCCCCCATTGATCCCTGTCATGGGATGATCCGCCTGGTACCCGCCGAGTTCCCGAGCCTTGGTAATCAGGGGGGTAAAATCCTTTTTTTCCTCTATATGCACCATGCCGGGGTAGGCGACCATCCCGGTGGTGAATACCCGGTCTTGATAGCTCTCTTGTACCGGCATGAGGCAATTGGTGGTAAACAGTACCGGACCGGGGATACGGTCAAACTCTTTTTGCTGGTTCTGCCAGGCAGTGCCGAAATGACCTTTCAGATGGGGGTATGCTTTCAGATGGGGATACCCATGGGCGGGGAGCATTTCTCCGTGGGTGTAGATGTTGATACCCGTGGCTTTGGTCTGTTCCAGCAGCAGTTTGAGATCCTGCAAATCATGGCCGCTTACCACGATGAAGGGACCCTTTTCAATGGTGAGGGGTACGGTGGTGGGTTTGGGGATGCCATAAGCTGAGGTATTGGCCTGGTCCAGCATTTCCATGGCGGTAAAATTGACCTTGCCGGTTTCCATCACCAGGGGCAGTAAGGCGTCCATCCCGTACTCGGCATTGCCAATCGCTCCCAAGGCAGTATAAAAAAAGCCGTTGACTTCATCGTTGGTATGCCCCAGTACCAGGGCATGGTACGCATAAGCCGCTATGCCCCGGATGCCCAGCAGAATCAAGGATTTCAGGGAACGGATATCCTCAGGGGCCTTCCATACTTGGGACATATCGAAGTCCTCACACGCCGCCGAATCAGGGGCGAGGGTGATCCGTTCCCGGTGTATTTCCCCGAGTTTTGCTTCGAGGGTTGCATCGTCAAAACTGACATTGGTGCCGGTGCTGAAAAGACCCGCTATCACCAGGCCATGGGTGTTTGGGGTGGGCGGGTATTTTTGCGCGACTTTGGCAAGGGTTACTAGGGCGCCGGTCAGGCGATCCTGTAGATGGGCGGTGTTTTCCTGCTTTCCACAGACACCGGCTTTCCCCGCGCAGCCTTTTCCGCCGGCGGTTTGTTCACATTGAAAACAAAACATGCTTGACATCCTGTTCCTCTCCTTTCTTCTTCTCTATCTTGCTTTTATACTTTAAGTATACTATGCTCAGGATAAATATGTGGTTGTTTTTACAACAAAACGAGGCTATGATGAAAAAAGATGCATATACCCAGGGGATCCTCGGGACCTGTCCTCTCTTTACTGGAATTGATGAAGCTGATAGGGAGAAACTGCTTGATTGTATTGGGGCCACCCAAAAAAAAGTCGAAAAAAATGGTTTTGTATGTATGGCCGGTGAACCGGTTCGGTTCGTTGAGGTGGTGCTTTCCGGAGCCGTCCATATTGTCCAGGATGATTTTTGGGGGAACCGGGTCATCCTGGCCCGGATCGAACCGGGGGACCTCTTTGGGGAGGCCTTTTCCTGCGCTGAAATTGCAGAGTCTTCGGTCAGTGTTATGGCCGTGGAGGAGTCCCTGCTATTGCTCATTGATTACCGGAAGATCCTCACGACCTGTTCTTCAGTCTGCGGGTTTCATGAAGGACTCATCAAAAACATGGTCAGGATTCTGGCGGAACGGAATATCATGCTGGTCCAAAAGATAGAGCATATCACCCGCCATACCACCCGGGAAAAGCTCCTTTCCTATCTGTCATCCCAGGCCCGGCGGGTAAAAAGCAATGTCTTTGACATTCCCTTTAATCGCCAGGAATTGGCAGAGTATCTTTCGGTGGACCGGAGCGCCATGTCCAACGAACTGAGTAAGATGCGGGACGACGGTATTGTGCGTTTTCAACGCAATCACTTTGAGTTATTATAAATCGCTTCAATCGCCTCAAGCTAATCCTAAAGGTTTTTGGGTGGTGATCCACAACGTATGATGAAAGGGTGAAGACAAAAAAGGCCATGAAGCGATACTATGGAATTATGAACATCACCATAGAAATCATTTGCCCCCATGGTCAGAGCCTCACTATAACCAGGAATGGAAAAAAAGACAAGGGGAAACAAAATTACCGATGCAAAGCATGTGGACGTCGGGGGAAATGGTCGCCTTTGTATGGGGAAAACGAGACCTGAAAACCGCTCAAAAGCTTAAAAAGCAGCTAAAACGGCTGGGAGTAACCTATCATGAACTTGCTACCGACGCCTGGGATAGTTTCCTGGTCGCGTTTGCTGAAGATACTCATATTGTCGGAAAAGCGTATACCGAGGGATTGAAGGGAATAACTACCGCTTACGGCATCGAATTCGGCGTACGGTAAGAAGGACCGGTTGTTTTTCTAAAAAACGCTTTTACCATTGGAAAGTCTTTGAGATGGCATTTTTCTATTCCAGAAAATATGCTGATAAACGCAAGCCAAACAAATATAAGAATTTTATCCGCGGATTCACACGGAAAGACGCGGATAACAAGGATGTAATCCGTGGACTCTTCTTTCGAGAGCATACTTTGTGGATCACCTTCAATTTTTGAAGTTTATCGTCAAACATATATATCTCATCATGTTCCCATGCGCCCTGCTCTCCCGCCATTTTAGCGGAATTGGCAAAACAGCGAAGGCAGCCGAAGGCGGATTCTCCCTCAGTGGGGAGGAGCGTTTCAGCCTCAGCCAGCTTGATTATGACATCAACCTTTCTGTTCTGTAACGAAACAGGAAGATTAACGATACCGAGTAACGCATCGCTATCCATTTTGCGTCAATATCTATTATCCCTCGCGCTGCCACCGCTCTCCCGCCCTGCCTACTCCCTACCGCCCGCTACCTCGTCTGCGCCACGCTAAAGTTGATGTACCCGTCGGGCGTGGTGGTCGTCGGGTGCTGGGCGCCGCCGGTGAGACTGGGCACCGTTTCGGA